>JAYVRY010000068.1:0-7644 GCA_043775845.1 Acidobacteriota bacterium | reverse complement strand
TTGGTGGCCGCCAGCAGGCGGAAATCAGACTTCACCGTGCGGGTGGAACCCAGCGGGGTGAACTCCCGTTCCTGGATGACCCGCAGCAGCTTCACCTGCAGGTTCAGAGGCATGGTGCCGATTTCATCGAGGAACAGGGTGCCGCCCTCCGCCTGCTGGAAGCGGCCGGGACGGTCCGTGCGCGCATCCGTGTAGGCGCCGCGGACGTGCCCGAAGAGTTCGTCCTCCAGCAGGTTCTCGGGGATGGCGCCGCAGTGGATGGCCACAAAGGGCCCCTGACATCGAGTACTCCACTGGTGGATGGCCTTGGCCGCCAGTTCCTTGCCCGTTCCCGAAGGGCCGGTGATGAGCACCGTGGAAGGCGATGGCGCCACGCGGCGCAGCAGCGCCTGGAGGTTCTGCCAGATCTCCGAGCGGCCCACCATTTGCGGACCGGGTGTCTGGCCCTGGATCTGCTCCCGCAGGCGCTTGTTCTCCTGATTCAGCTGCGACTTCTCGATGGCCCGCAGGAGCGTGTGCTCCAGTTCATCGGAGCGGAAGGGCTTGGGCACGTAGTCGTAGATGCCCATTTTCATGGCCTGGAGGGCTGTTTCCACGGATGTGGAACCGGACAGCACCACCACCACGGTGTCGGGCTTGGCGACCCCCTGGCGGGCCAGCTCGAGGCCGCTGAGATCCGGCAGCATGAGGTCCACCACGGCCAGGTCGAAATGCTCACTGCGAAGGAACTGGGCACCGCGCAGGCCAGATCCCGTGCCCACCACCTCGTGACCGTGCCGGGACAACAGGGTTCCCACCACTTCCAGAATGGTCGGATCGTCATCCACCAACAGGGCTCGGGCTGGGTTCATATCTATTAGAGTCCTTGCCTCGAGTCCCCCTGTCAAGGTTTGGACAGGCTGGATAGACTCGTTGGATGATTTCCAGATCCAGCCTGTGGCAGCGTCTCTCCGGGGCCTCGCTCTGGCCCCTGGCCTGGGCCATGGCCGCCGCCTGTGCCGTGCCCTGGCTGGTGCCCGAGCGCTGGGAGGGCCAACTGGCGGGCCACTGGCTGCTGGCCGGTGTCCTGCTCTGCCTCCTGTCTCTGCCTCTGCTTGGGCTCCGTCGCTGGCGGGTATTTCCCTTGGCCCTGGGTCTTGCAGGCTTCACGTTCCTGGGTCTGGCCCGCCAGGCTCGCTGGGAAACAGCGCTGCCCGTGGGTTTCCAGGCCCTGGAAGGACGGATCTCGGCTCCCTGGACGCTCCAGGGTGAGCGGTTGCACGGCCAGCTCACCCTATCGGCCCCGGAGTCCATGCGTGGCCTCCCCGTGCCCATGACCGTGCCTGCCGAAGGGGAGCAGCCCCCTCCTGAACCTGGAACACCGGTCCGGCTGCGGGGCGAGTTACGGCCCGTCCAGCCTGCGCCCATCTTCCTGGTGGAACGGCCCCTGTGGCGAGCCCGCAGTGACGAATCCCCCCGACGTCTCCATCTGGCATCAGCCCAGCTGCTGGAAGTCACGGGCCCAGCCAGGCCTTCCCTGCTGCTACGCCTGCAGCGCTTCGCCCGCCACCGCTTCGAGGCGCTCCCCCTCAGTCCCACAGCCAAGGATCTCTGGGGTGCCCTCGCCCTGGGCATTCCCCCGGCGGACGAAGCCCACTTCAGCGTCTTCGCCGAAAGCGGCACCATCCACATCCTGGTGGTATCGGGCCTGCAGGTGACCCTGGTCATGGCCGCCATCGAGGCCCTGCTGCGGCGGATGCGGATGCGAGGCGTGGCGGCGGGGGCCATTGCAGCAGGCCTGCTGTATGCCGCGCTGGTGGGCTTCTCGGCGCCCGTTTGGCGCGGCCTCTTCATGGGCGTGGCCTGGGCCGTAGGTCGTTCCACGGGCTGGAAGCTGCCGCCCGTGGCCGGATTGCATGGGGCCCTGCTGCTCTGGCTGCTGGGGCATCCCGCCGCCGGTGTGGAACCCGGCTTCCTGCTGGCCTGGTGGGCTCTGCTGGGCGTCCTGTGGGGCGCCCAGCCGCTGGCGGGGCTGCTCTCGCCCCTCCTGGGGAAACTCGCCCTGCCCTTCGGACGCTTGGCGGCACCCTGGTTATCCACGATGCCCCTCCTGGCCCTGCTGCATGGCGGCGCGCCCTGGTGGGGCATTCTCGCCAACCTGCTGGTGCTACCCCTAGTGGCCTTTCTCACGCCTGTCTGCATCGCCCTCATCCTCCTGCCCATTCCCGGCCTCACCCACGGGGCGGGTGCGCTCCTCACCTGGATGGGCGACCGCCTCGTCCCGGCCCTGACAGGCATCGCCCCCCTGGGCACAGGCATCCTCTGGCCCTGGCTGCTGCTGGCTTTGGGCTGGCTGGCCCTGGCCCACCTGCAGGGACGGTTGCAGCGAACCCGCGCCCTCACCGTGGGCCTGGTGGGAGTGTCTCTGGGCCTTCTTGCCTGCCGTGGCACGGGCCGCGCGCCGGACACGCTCTCGCTGGAATCCGTGGACATCGGCCAGGGCGATGCCCTGCTGCTGCGCGTTCCCGGGGGCGAGGCCACCCTCATCGACACGGGGCCCGGCCCCTGGACCGGCCGTCGCCTGGCCCGCGTCCTCAGTCGCCGGGGCGTGCGGGAACCCCTGCACCTGGTGCTCACCCACGCCCACGGAGACCATGCCGGAGGGTGGGCCACCCTGGCCCGGCTCTGGCCGCTTCAGACCACCTCGGTGCCCGTGACGGCTGCGGATGAGGATCCCTGGCTTCCCTTCCGACCCACGGCGGCCTCAGACCCTGCGGGGCTGCTGCGAGGCGATGCCTGGCAGCGCGGCGAAGCGGCCTTCAGTGTGCGCTGGCCCCCGCAAGCCTTCGCGCTGCCCGATGCCAACATGGTGTCCGCCGTGCTTCGCGTGACCTGGCGGGACCGGGAGCTGTGGCTCATGGGCGATGCCCTCGCCATCCAGGAGCGGGACCTGCTGGACCTGGAGGACCCCGACATGGACGAGGGGGACCGCCTGCTCCCTCCAGTCGCTCTGCGTCCCCCTCGTGCACTCTACGCGTTCCCCCATCGCCTCCTGAAGGCGGGCCACCATGGCAGCCGCAACGCCTCGGATCCCGCCTGGGTGGCGGCCCTGAAACCCGAGGTGGTGCTCATTCCGGCCGGGTTCAAGAATCGCTTCGACCACCCGCACCCAGAGACGCTAGAAACCTTCCGGCAGCACGGGCTGATCCCCTGGATCACGGGAGCCGCCGCAGGCGTTCGAGTCCAGGCCGTTCAGGAAGGCTGGCACATCGATACCGGCGATGGGAACGTGGCCTTCACGCCCCTTCGAAAAAGCCCGAAATCCTGAGCTGTTCCACCAGTCGGCGGCTGCCTTCGGCGTGATTGGCCTGCCATTGGTTCTGGGCCTCGGGACCCACGTCATTCACCACCACCAAGGCGCCACCACAAACCACCCCTGCCGCGTGGCAGGCCGCGAAGACTCCCGTGAGCTCCAGGTGTTCCACCGGGGCCACGGAACGGAGGAGGGCTGCGCCTTCCAGAGTGTTCGTGATCGCCGGAGGCACGGCAACGGCATGCCCCTGTAATGGCCCCGTAAGGGTGGCCGGCCACCGCACACGCTCGACGCGAGGCCGGTAGGCCCCGCCACGCAGCTCTTCCAGGGAAGTGGCAATGGCTTCGGTGGCCCAAAGGCATTCGAACAGGTGCAGGCTGCTGTCATAGCGACCGCAGGTGCCTAGGAACAGAACCGCCTCCGGCTGAAGCTTCGACAGGATCTGTGCCGTGGTGGCGGCCGCCATCACGGCCCCAACGCCGACAATGGCGGTTCCCCATCCGGCCGGTGGCTGTACCGCGAAAGAACCAAGTTCGGGAGCGAAGGCGGAAATCAGCAGGCGCATGGCCTAATTCTACAGATGATCCAGGGCCCAGGCCGCCACCGGAATGGAGAGGCTGTTGCCCAGAAGCTTGTAGGTCGCCTCCAGTGACAAGGTTTCGGGAAACCGGAAGCCTTCGGGCAAGCCGTGGAGCCGACCCACCTCGGCCGGGGAAAAACGGCGCACGCCGCGCGGCGTTTTCAGGAAAGAGCCGCTGCCCACCAGGCGTCGCCCATAGCCACCAATGAAGCAGGTGCTGCGTCGATCGCCGGGTTCCACCAGATCCAGCCCGTAGTGGTACCGCGCCAGCACCTCGGGGCGAAGATACAGGCGCTCGTCCTCCTCCGCATCCAGGAATTCCGTCAGGGAACGTGCGGAGAGTTCAGGCATGGGAAGCGGGCTCAGGGGTCGGCGCGAGGCCACGATGAACACGCGGGGGCGCTGATTCGGTAGGCCGAAATGGCTGGGGCAAGTCTGCAGGTCGAGCTGATGCATACCATGGGCGCGGGTCACTTCGGATAGCAGCGCGTGGGCATCAGACCCGAGAAAACCCGCGACGTTTTCCAGCACCAGCCGCTCGGGCGGCGCCTGCCGGAAGACCTCCATCAGGTGCAGGAAGGCGCGGGAGCGACGGTCCGTGAGGCCCTCGTGGTTACCCATGCGGCAGAAAGGCTGGCAGGGCGGGCTCATGAACCAAGTATCGGCGCCATGCGCAGCCAGCATCTCAAGCGGCACTGCGGCCAATTCCTTGGGAAGGGGCACTTCGCCATGGTTCAGGGCATAGGTGGCGTTGGCCGCTTCACTCACATCGTAAGCCGCGACAACCTGCCCCAGGTTCCCAAGGGCACAGCGCCAGCCGCCCAGCCCCGAGAACAGTTCCAACACGCGCATCAGTGACAGCCGCCGCCGCAACCGCCGCAGGGGGCCTGGTAGGTGGTGGCTTTCGACAGACTGTTGGCCTCGACGAACAGCCACAGGGCCTGAGCCAGACTGGCAAATGAATCGGCCCAAAGCACCCAGTGCCCCAGGAGGATGCCCACCAGAAGGAGGCCTGCAAGGATCACCAGGCTGCGCGTTCGCGCGGCATCGAGGGCCAGGGTGGGATGAACCTCCTTCAAGCCCTGCTTGGCGTACCAGAGGGCAGCGACGAGGCCGCATGCCAGCAGCGCCAAACCCACGATAAGGCCGTTCGATTGCGGACTTCGTTCCCCCAACAACGCCGAGACCGCAGCCATGGCCATCGCCATGGCCAAGAGGCGCAGGAAGTGGCTGACAACCCGGAGGGTCACTCGTTCGCGCTCCAGGCCGCTGTTTCCCAATCCCTCGCGAATGCGCCCCTGCAGACTCAGGGCCGGGGGTACCTGAAGCAGGCAGGCCGCCCCAAAACCCCAAAGCGCGACAGATCCCTCAGACAGGCCCAGCCAAAGGGTTAGGCCCCCGACCAGGAGGCCCAGCGCGATGGTGGCCAGGGCCAGGGACTCAGCCCGGGAAGCCCTTCCCGTCATCGGGTCAGTTTCCGGTACTTGATGCGATGGGGATCGAAGGGTTTCAGTCCCAGCACGTCCTTGCGGTATTCCTCGTACTGGCTGTAGTTTCCATCGAAGAACTGCACCTGGGAATCGCCTTCGAAGGCCAGGATGTGCGTGGCCAGGCGATCCAGGAACCAGCGGTCGTGGCTCACGAGCACCGCGCTGCCCGCGAAGGATTCGATGGCCTCTTCCAGGGCCCGCATGGTGTTCACGTCGAGATCGTTGGTGGGTTCGTCAAAGAACAACAGGTTGGATTCGCTCTTGAGCGTGAGGGCCAGGTTCAGGCGATTCTGCTGGCCACCGCTCAGTTCGGAGATTTTCTTCTGCTGCGAGTCGCCGCTGAATCCGAAGCGGCTCAGCCAGGCGCGGGCGTTGATGAGTTTGCCGCCCAGCTCGATCTGCTCGTAGCCGCCCGAGATCGCTTCGAACACATTCTTTTCGAGGTTGAGGTTGGCGCGCAGCTGATCGACGTAGGCCATGCGAACCGTTTCACCGAGACGGATGGTACCAGCATCCGGCTGCTCCTGGCCCGTCAACAGGCGCAGCAGCGTGGACTTGCCGGCGCCGTTGGGCCCGATGACGCCCAGAATGCCCGCGCGAGGAATGGCGAAGCTGAGGTTCTCGAAGAGGACGCGATCGCCGTAGGCCTTGGAGACGCCATTCAACTCGGCCACCAAGTCACCCAGGCGCGGACCACTGGGGATGTAGATCTCCAGCTCCTGCTCCTTTTGACGGCCTTCTTCTCCCGCCAACCGCTCGTAGTTGGCGATGCGATCCTTGCTCTTCGCATGCTGGCCCTTGGGGGACATGCGGATCCACTCCAGCTCTCGTTCCAGCGTCTTCTGGCGCTTCTGGTCGGACTTTTCCTCACGGGCGAGTCGCGCGTGTTTCTGCTCCAGCCAGCTGGAGTAGTTGCCCTTCCAGGGGATACCTTCGCCGCGATCCAGCTCCAGGATCCAGCCAGCCACATGATCCAGGAAATAGCGGTCGTGAGTGACAGCAATGACCGTGCCCTTGTAGTCCTGCAGATGCTTTTCCAGCCAGGCCACGGATTCGGCATCCAGGTGATTGGTGGGTTCGTCCAGCAGCAGAATGTCCGGTTGTTGCAGGAGCAGGCGGCAAAGCGCCACGCGGCGGCGTTCCCCGCCGGACAGCACCTCGATCTTGGTATCGGGATCGGGGCAGCGCAGGGCATCCATGGCCTGCTCCAGTCGCGAATCCAGATCCCAGCAATCATGGGCGTCGATCTTGTCCTGCAGCTCGGCCTGCTTGGCCAGCAGCACGTCCATGTCGGCATCAGGATCGGCGAACTGATCGCTGATGGCGTTGTAGTCCTTCATCCAGCCCACCTGTTCGGCGGCGCCTTCCTCGACGATCTCGCGCACGGTCTTGTTGGGATCGAGCTGGGGTTCCTGATCCAGCATGCCCGTGGTGTAGCCTTTGCTGAGCACGGCCTCGCCGTTGAAGTCCTGGTCAACGCCCGCCATGATGCGCAGCACGGTGCTCTTGCCCGAGCCGTTGAGGCCCAGCACGCCGATCTTGGCCCCGTAGAAATAGCTGAGGGAAATGTCCTTGATGACGGGCTTGTTGTTGTAGATCTTGCTGACCCGCATCATCGAATAGATGATCTCGGGCTGCGCTGATGCCGAACTGGGGACGGTCTTGGCCATGGCTGCATCCGACAAAAAGGCCGCGCGGTGCGCGGCCTTAACAGGATAACTGATTCGGAACCTTACTGCTCCAGGGCGGCCTGGGCGGCGGCCAGGGTGGCGATGGGCACGCGGTAGGGGCTGCAGCTGACGTAGTCCAGCCCCACCTTGTGGAAGAACACCACGCTGCGGGGATCGCCGCCATGCTCGCCACAAACGCCCAGCTTGATGCCGGGGCGGGCGGCGCGGCCCTTTTCGCAGGAGATGCGCACCAGCTCACCGATGCCCTCCTGATCCAGGCTCTGGAAGGGATCGTCCTCCAGAATCTTCTTGCCGACGTATTCCGGCAGGAAGGTGCCCGCGTCATCACGGCTGAAGCCAAAGCCCATCTGGGTGAGGTCGTTGGTGCCGAAGCTGAAGAATTCGGCTTCCTGGGCGATGAGGTCGGATGTGATGGCCGCACGGGGGATCTCGATCATGGTGCCGATGGGGCACATGAACTGAGCGCCACGCTCCTTGTTCACCTGGGCGATCTCATCGAGCATTTCAACCTTGGTATAGGCCAATTCGCGCACGGTGCCGATGAGGGGCACCATGACCTCGGGCAGGGCCTTGATCCCCTTTGCCGCTACG
>JAYVRY010000067.1:0-29542 GCA_043775845.1 Acidobacteriota bacterium | reverse complement strand
AGCCGAAGCGAAGCAGCTCGGCGCTCGTTGGGACGGGGATGGAAAGGTCTGGTACGTCCCGCCTGGCGTGATACCCGAGCCCTTCGCTCGTTGGGTCCCCAAGCCGGATCCAGTTTGGGATGCTCTAACCCACGGCTTTTAGGTTGTTGATCTGAGACAAGCGTTGACTCGGTTTGTTCCTGAAACTGCCGGAATCGACCAGGTGAGCCTGGAATGGAGGCAAGCATGGCTGCGGTTACGGAAATCGGATGGACCGATATGACGGTTAATTTTTGGCAAGGATGTGCAAAGGTCAGCGAAGCCTGCCGGAATTGCTATGCCGAGTCGATGGATGCCCGTTTCCACGGCGCGAATGGCACCGGCCACTGGGGGCCCACGGCGCCGCGTCTGATCCGCGTGCCGGCCGCCAGGGCCGAGGCCATGCGCTACGAGCGCCGGGCCATCAAGGAGGGCGTGAGCTTCAAGGTGTTCACGAATTCCATGGCTGACATTTTTGAGGACCGTCGGGATCTCGATGATGCCCGGTTGGCGGCCCTGGACACCATGCGCGAGACCCCACACCTCACCTGGCTGCTCCTGACCAAGCGGCCTGAGAAGGTCGTCGAACTCCTGAATCGTGCTTACCATGCAGCGACTGGCCCACTGATGATTTGGCTGGAGCGATGGATCTACGAGGGCAAGGCCCCGGCAAACATCTGGATCGGAACCACCGTGGAGAACCAGGAATGGGCTGATCGCCGAATTCCTTGGCTCATCCAGATTCCGGCCGTGGTGCGCGTCCTTTCGGCGGAGCCGCTCCTGGGCCCAGTCAACCTGACGCGGATCCAGGACGGCACCCACATTTACAACCCCCTGAGCGGAGGAGGCTGCGATGAGGTCACGTTCGCGCCACGCCCTGCTCCTGGCCTCATTCATTGGGTGATCGCTGGTGGCGAGTCCGGCGCCAAGGCCCGGTCAATGTCTCTCGAATGGCCTCGCAGCCTGCGTGAGCAGTGCGTGATGGCTGGCGTGGCCTACTTCTACAAGCAGCACGGGGAATTCGGATTCGATGAATCCGAGGCTCCGGTGCGGCTTGGCAAGAAGGCCGCCGGTTGCGAGCTGGACGGTATGGAGTCCAAGGAGTTCCCGGTCCCCGCGATGTTGGTGTAGGAGGCGCCATGTCACTCGTTTTGGGATGACGAGCGAGGTCTTGGCAATTCCCTGATCGTGACCCTGCATTACGGCTGGGCCTTCGACCCTCGGGAGAAGGAGCATGTTCGCGGGTTCGATACGGTCAAGGAGGCCTTGTTGGCCATGCGAGGCACGAAGCCCTGTGTCTGTGACCACTGCCTTGAGCACAAGGGCCTTCGTACCCGATAGTCTCCTGGTCAGGAGTGGCCACAAATGAACTTGAGCATGTTCCTCCCAGGGCTGGCGCCAGACCTCGCGTGGTGCTTGGGGATGGAGGTCCCCGAGAGCGCCAGGCGGCGCCCGGGGCCACTCAAGGTCGAGAAGGCAGGACAACCATCAGGGATTTCGCCCAAACAGCCGATCAAGGATCCAAAGGGGAGGGCCCGGGATGGCTCCAAAGCCTAAAAATTACGCAGAAAAGGTACGGATCGAACCGAGCGAGAATCTTTACTTCGTCGATCTCTGGACGAGCCGTGGCTGGAAGAACGACTCGAGCCATAAGAACCTCACCGATGCCGAGCGACGGCGCGATGCGCTCCGGGAGGTCCTGCGCCGCCAGGAGCAGGGATAGGCGGGCTCAGCCGTCGGCCCAGGTGGCCAGGACCCAGATGTGACGGCTGAAGGGCTCCAGGGGTGAAAAAATGGGCAAGATCCGCCGGAGGGGGCTATGGCATTAACCAATTGCGTCGAGTGTGGGAAAGAGGTGAGCACTCACGCGATGGCTTGTCCCTCGTGTGGGTTCCCGATGAAGGCACCGGCCCCGGCGGGGCCTCTGGCCCAATGCGACTACTGCAAAGCCATGATCGACGCTGAACTATCGGAGTGCCCCCAATGCCATGTGCAGGTTTTTAAGAGCCACCGTTCGGGCTACCGGGCGCCCGACGCACAGCAGTCCTACCATCCGAAACGGTACAAGAGCCGGGGGACGGCCGCTGCGCTGGCTCTGTTCCTGGGTGGCCTCGGGATTCACTACTTCTACCTAGAACAGCCCGGGAAGGGGGTCATGTGTCTTCTGTTCTGTTGGACCTTTATCCCTGCTGTGCTTGGCCTGTTGACCGCCATCTCGATCATGTCCATGGATGAGGACAAGTTCTACCGGGCCTACAACCTCTGATCTCGGCAGGGCATCTGCCCGCGCCTGCAACTCGGCGGCGAACTGGTGAGCCGCCAGCACGGGGTCCTCGCCATAGCTGTCGGGCAGCCAGTAGCAGCCCGCCTGGTTGAAGACGACGAAGCGTTGGTCATCTCGACGGTACACCGTGAGGTTGATAACTAGATCCGTGAGGCGCTCGCCGCCCCGTATCCAGGTCATAAACCTTTCGTCATGGGGGTCCGCGATCTCCCACGGGTAGAACTGTCGGTCCTTGGTCTCCTTGAATGCAGCCATCCGGGCCCGGACATCCGTGGCGACCTGGTTGGCGACATCAGGGATCTGAGACTGACCGTTCTCGAGGATGCGGGCAGAGCTTCCGGCGCTGAGCCAAAGCTGGAGGCCGGCTTCCCGGAGCAGGTCGATTTCCGCCATGAGCTGGTGGATCCGGGCGGGGAGGTCGGGGAGAGCGGGGGCCATGTCCACAGGATAGGCCCAGACCCGAGCGCCTTGGCTTGTTGATGGAGTCGATTAGGCTGTTGGCTCACTACAGGAGGCAGAATGCCGTTGGTTGACGGAAAGCACTATCAAATCAGGGTTGGGCTCATCGGGCCTGGCAAGGAGGCCCTGATTCAGGCAAGTAGTGGCTGGAATAGGGTGGGAAGCGGGTCGTTCCCGGATGCCTTCCTTGGGGACCAAATCGGAGTTCGTCCCTGGTTCCCAGATGTTCCTGTGGAAGGGATGAACCCCCTGAAGACAGTTGTGTCTGTTGCCGTGGCCCATGGTGATGGGGAATCTTCCGCTCAGATCGTAAGCAAGCATGACGCAGTCGTGATCCTGGGCGATGTCCAGGTCCCAGGACCAAAGCCATTCGTCCGCCTCAAGGCAGAGGCGTCTGCTGCCGACATCGTCCAGGCGGTTCGGGCCGCCGTGGATCTCGTTTATGACGCGGAAATGCTGAAGTTAAAACCGTAGATAGGAGGCGCATAGAACATCCTCACCACCGAGGACCCCCTGGAATGGGACCACGCGCACCACGAACATCACGGACGCTGCGAGCACCATCAACCGCATCATCGGCGTGTTCCCCAGCCACCAGCAGCCTCTGCTGGCTGGGGAACACGGTCCAACCAGCAGCCGCCCTTGGCGGCCCTAACCTCTCTCTGAGATCAGAATTGTCTTTGTCGTGGGCGTAAACCTGCATAAAGCAGGAGGCAGTCCCCATGAGCAGCGTCAGCACCACCGAACTTGTCCCGAGCGGGGCAGAGCCGATCCAGGAATCCCAGAAGAGTGTGCCCACGGCACCCTCCTGGTACCGGGACTCCAAGATTCTAACCGCAGGCATCCTCAAGATCGGCGCGATGGTGGACAGCGGGGGCGGGAAAAAGCGCCCTGAGAAGCTCGACCACTGGAGGTACTGCCACTCCAGCCTGAACCGGGATGGGGTCTATCCCGACCACCCCGACTTCAAGGAGGAGAACGCCGCGAAGCTCAGTGCGATCCCGGTGCAGTTCTTCACCGATGACGAGTCTCTGAATGTGGAGTTCGGCTGGCAGCTCATGAAGGGCGGGGCTACCGTCTGCCGTGGCCTGGGCAATGGCGACATGCACCCTGAGCGTCGGGATGGCATGGACCCTGCCAAGCCCTTTGTGCCTTTCGCGCAGGAGTGCGGCGAGGCCTGCCCCTACGCCAAGAACGGCTCCTGCAAGCGGGTCAGCGTGGCCCGTCTCATCGTTCCGGGACGCAACAGCCGGGGCCAACTCCACACCCCGCTCAATAGCACCTGGGCCTACAGATCGCACGGGGACAACACCGCCCAGTTGCTTCGCAACGCCATGCGGGACTTCAAAGGCTTGACCGGCGGGATCCTGGCTGGCATCCCATTGCTCCTCTCCATGCAGCGTGAGACCCGGCGGGGCTTCGGTGCCTTCTGGTCGGTGGGCTTGACGTTCGACGGGCTGCCCAGCGACTTCGACGAATGCGTGATGAAGGAATGGCAGCGGCGGGACCGCTTCGCCGCCTTCCAGGCCGCCCGGTCCACCAAGGCAAAGTCCATGGAAGACCTGCTCCGCGAGCAAGGCCGCACCATCGGCTTCGAGGGGGCGCAGGAGAGTGTCGCCATCAATGCTGAGTTCAGCCCCGGCACGCTCCATGGCGCGGCGGTGCCGGTGGTAACGGACGACCAGGCCATTCTTGTAGGCAGGGAGGAGCCCACGGCATTGCCGAGGGGGAACGCCCTGGAAATCCCTGGCCCTGGTGGTGAGAGCGCAGGTGAGGTCCAGGCACTCAATCTTCCGGGCCGCACCGAGGCAGAGAAGGACCGCACGGAACCGCAGGCGAACTTCGTCCGCAATCTCGCAGGTGGCCTTGGGATTCCCAGGACCAAGGTGGATGCGGTCCTCAGTGGGGCCGCCATGGGGCAGGAAAAACCCCTCAGCTTGGAACAGGCCAAGGTTTTGATCACTGGCCTCAAGAGCGCCCCTGAGGCTGCCAAGGCCTTCTTCGAGACCCTGGAGGCCGCATGACTGACTGTGGACGGTGCGGCAAGCCCCTGACAGACCCGCTCAGTGTGCTGAGGGGCTTCGGCCCGGAGTGCAGCAAGCTGGTCGAGGCCGACCGTTCCGCCAGCCAGGAGCACCTGGGGGGCGAGTTGGGGCCGTTCCGCGATGAGGTCATCCTGCAACTCAGCCCGAAGGGCGACTGCCTGACCAACATCGTCCACCGCAAGATCGACCACTCCCCGACTGGGTTCGCCTGGGGCTACGAGGGCTCGGGCCCTGCGGACCTGGCGCTGAACATCCTTCTCTACTTCGTCCCCGAGAAGGTGGCCTACCCCCTCCATCAAGACTTCAAGAGGGAGTTCATTGCTCGGATCCCTGAGGAGGGCGGCCGGATTCCCAGGGCGGCCATCCAGGAATGGGTGAATGCCCGGACAGGGGCCCTGCTGGAGATCGGGTGAGCCCGGCTCAGCCGGTCATGCCCTGCCCGGAATGCGGCGGGAAGGGAAAACTCCCTGATTTGTATGGCCGGGGCTGGGCCGAGGGAGACCCGCCGATGCTCCTCCGGCGGGCCGGGGCCTGTGAAGACTGCCTCGGAACGGGGAAAGTGCTCAAGCCAAGCGAAAAAGTCAAAACCGGGACACTGGGAAGTGAGAGAGAGGGAGAGCTATGACCACTTGTGTGGATCTGTTCGCTGGGGGCGGGGGCTTCTCGACCGGTGCTGTTCAAGCCGGGGCGACCGTCCTGTGGGCAGGGAACCATTGGAGGGAGGCAGTCGAGGTTCACCAGGCGAACCACAAGGACGCGATCCACCTGACGCAAGACCTCCACCAGGCGAACTGGCTCGATGTCCCTGGCCACGACATTCTTCTGGCCAGCCCGTGCTGTCAGGGCCATTCCCGCGCTCGCGGGAAGGACCGTCCACACCACGATGCAGCTCGCTCGACGGCTTGGGCGGTGACCTCTGCTGTGGAATGCCACCGGCCCAAGGCATTCATCGTGGAGAACGTCCCGATGTTCCAGCAGTGGTCGCTCTACCCGGCCTGGGCTGAAGCGATGCGGCTGCTGGGATATACCCTCAGTCTTGAGGTTCTTGACGCCCAGTACTTCGGCGTTCCGCAGCAGAGGAAGCGCCTTTTCATCGTCGGGATGAAGAAGGGTTCCTTCAAATTCAGCACGACGCGACCTCAAGAGGAGGTCGTGCCGATCAGCAGCGTCTTGAAGCTGGACGAGGGCGACTGGAGCCCGATCAGCGACTCGAAGCGCCTCCAAGTGGGGAAGCGGGTTCTTGCCGATGCGACGAAGGCTCGGATCGCAGTGGGGCGTGAGCGATTCAGCCGCCACAAGTGCTTCTGGCTGCCTTACTTTTCCAGCAACATCGCGGGCTACGGGATCGACAGGCCACTGTGGACCGTGACGACCCGAGACCGGTTCGCCCTGTGCCTGGAAGACCGAATGAGAATTCTCACGGTCGATGAAGTGCGTGGCGCGATGGGCTTCCCTGAGGACTACCGGCTCACCGGGAAGGCAAAACTTGATAAACATTTACTCGGGAACTCGGTTTGCCCGCCCGTGGCGAAGTGGATCGTTGGTGAAGTGATGAAGGCCGTGGCCTAACCGGCAGCAACCGTTCAACCACACAAGGAGAACCCATGAACTACAAGCTCGTCTGCGAAATCGCGCTCGGCATTGTGCTTGGGCGAGGATGCCTTTGGATCTTGGAGCACGGGGCCTGGTCGGTAGGTCAGTTCTTCATGCGACGGGAGGAACGCCTAGAAGCTGAAAAAATCAAAGCCATCTGAGAAGAGTGGAATTTCTCTGGCTGATGAATGGTAGGTCCAGGAAGAACCGATTTTCGGCAGAGCCGGAAACGCCTCAATCACTGAGCGGAACGCTCATCAAGGAGTCTGAACGATGCTCGAATACATCCCCTATCGTGGGTTGCGCTGGTATCAGTTACTTGATGGCCCTGGCTTGGGCCTGGATTGACGCCAGATAGTCAATCGGTCGCGGCGGTACCAGGAGGACGACATGAACTGCCCGTGCTGCAAACAAACCAAGACTTCCGACCCCTGCTCGGAATGCGGGTTCCTCGTTGACCCAAAGGGGGACGGGACGGCCCGAGTGTTCGGGACAAACCAGGCACAACCGGGTGGTGGCATGAGTTTCCTCACGGGCGGCATCATCCAGAATTGGGTTAAGGCCAATCCTGAAGCTGCCTCGGGAGAGGTCATCGACAGGGGCCAATCGTATATCGCATCCAATCGGGTCACGATTGACCGATCTGCTGGAGCGAAGTAAGCGATGTGCAACGGTAACGATGATGCCAAGATGGCCTGCAAGGGCGCTCCAACCAGGACGGTTCCTACCGGAACAGGCGACATGGAGGAGTGCCAAACCTGTGGAACCAGGGTCGCCTGGGACCTGGTTGATCACCCGCTGTTTGGATTCAGAGCCGGGTGCGATCATGGCAATTGATGTCCCCCTCCATCGCTGCGCTACCTGCGGTGATTTGGTTCGGCTTCTCCCGGACCTTCAGGCACTCATGTCTGTGCCAGGGACCTGCACCTGTGGTGCTGAGACAACCTTCCTGAAGGTTGGTTTCCATCTCCCGATTTGGACCATCTATGACCATCCCATCGACTTCCCAGTCGGGTTCGTTGCGAAACTATCCATCCTAGACAAGCCCACCACCAAGACACTCACGGCTGGCTCCCTGGAGGCCCTTCGATGCCTGCTCCCCGCTGGGCTCACATGCCTTCCCTGCTCCCCAGAGGACGCTCCAGTGGTTGTGGAGTGCTGGCTGTAAACAAGCATTGAACGAAATTGCCGCCGCAATCCCCTTCCTCAAGGAGCATTAGCGAGTAGGGAGGGGTTAGGCGGTGCGTTAGGGCGTAGCCTTAGGTTGCATTGACAGTCATACACTATGGCCTAGAATTGTGATTAGGTCGTAACCAATGCTAGAGCTAGATTCCAACAATCATTCCGTGTTCAGCCTCAACCACCACCTCATTCTGGTGGTCAAGTATCGACGCAAGGTCATCACACGGAAGGCTATGCTGGATCAAATCGAAGCCATGGCTCGTGAGATCGGAGTCATTCATGGCGTTCAGGTTCAGGAATTCAACGGAGAGGCCGACCACATTCACTTCCTGCTCCGCTCGAAGCCAAACACGACGATGAGCGCCTTCATCAACTCGCTCAAGTCGGCGACCAGCCGTGTCCTCAAACGCCTCTATCCCGAGATTCGGAAGAAGCTCTGGAAGGAGCAATTCTGGTCGAATTCGTACTGCTTGATCACGGTCGGCGGAGCCCCGCTGGAGGTGGTCAAACGCTACATCGAGTCCCAGAGCGCACCCGAGGTCCATTGATGCAGATCGGCTTCCGGACCCGGTGTCACCCTGCGCCCAAGCTGGCCGGGGTGCTGGCGCAGTGGACGGGGTGCCAGCGGGTGGCGGGGAATGCCAAACACGAGGAGGTCAACCTCCTGCTCTGGTTGCGGAAACGGGCGATTCTAAGCCCGTCGTGGACGGGGCTTGACCCTCAGTCGGAGCCGTTCCCGCTGGACCAGACGTTCTCCCAGTTCAAGACCGAGCAGACGCCCTGGCTGTCCGAGGTTCCCCGAACTTCCTTAAATGGCGCCCGCGCACGCGGGGTCTACCTCGATCTGAGACTGATTTGGTCTTTTTGCCTGCCGCAATCTGGGTTTGCTGCGGAGGAAAGAAGCCATGAGCAACGAATTCAAGTGCCCCACTTGCGGGAAAATGATCCCGGTGGATGCCACCCTGATCAAGGTTCGCCAGCACATGCTGGATGACCACCGAACCCCCTACACGATGCAGATGGCGGCTGCCATGGTTGCCAAGGCCTCTGCTATGTCTGCCACGGCCCCTATGACCCCTTTGGCGAGTGCTGCCGCTCCACTGGCTCCCACGGTCCCTGCGGCCAAGGTTGCCCCTGTGGTGGCCCCTTCGGTCGCCCCTGGGACGCTACCGCTGGCGGGGAAGGTCGTGGCTGTGGCCGGGTTCTTCAATCACACCTACACCGCCGAGCGGGTGGATCAAATCCTGATCGCCGCTGGTGCCAAGACCACGGATCGGCGGGGCCTCAATCGGGCCTCCCTGCTCCTGGCGGGTGGGCGCATTGGCGATGCCAAGGACCGCGCCGAGCAGATCGGCCTGGAGGTCAAGGACCTCGCGTGGCTCATGAGCATCGAAGCGGAGGTAGCGGCCTTGGCCCAGGCAGGCCCAGCCCCTGTTGATCCCGGCCCTGTGGCCGCTGGCCCTGTCGTGGCCCCCGAACCGGTGGTTGTACCTGTGGTCGCACCCCGGCCCGTCTATCCGGTCCCGGCCTCCTTCCGGTCGCTGGTGATCCCCTTTGTCCCGAACCCCCATATCCCCGAGCCAACCGGCAAGTACGAGTGGATGGGCCTTGATCGCTTCCTCGGCATGATGGTCGAGGACAACGAGAAAGTTCTCCTGGTCGGCCCTGCCGGGTGTGGCAAGAGCCAGGGCGTCATTGAAATGGCGGGGCTGACCAACCACCCGCTGATCCGCGTGAACCTGGACGGTCAGGCGACCACGCAGGATCTGATCGGGAAGCCGGGCGCCAGCGCCGGGACCACCTACTGGATTGATGGCGCTCTCGTCACCGCCATGCGGAAGGGCTATTGGTTCCTCGCGGACGAAATTGATATGGCCGAGCCTGATGTTCTGGCGGTACTCCATGCCATCACCGAAGAGGGCGGCTACCTCGTCATCAAGGAAAACGGGGGTGAAGTCGTGAAGCCCCACCCCGATTTCCGGTTCTTCGGGAACGGAAACAGCCTCGGGCTGCACGATGACAGTGGCATCTACGCTGGCACGAAGGCCATGAACGCGGCCCTGCTGGACCGTTGCGTGGTCAGGATGCTGGACCACGCCTCCGAGGCCAAGGAAGCCCGTATCCTCGCGGGGCGCGGTATTCCTCTTGAAGTGGCGAAGTTGGTCGTGTCGGCTGGCACCGCCATCCGCAAGCTGATTAGCGATGGGATCCTGGCTGGTGCTTGGACCACCCGCAAGGCCATTGCCTTCGCCAAGTACGCTGTGCGGACGGGCAGCTACGAGGAAGCCTTTGAAATCGCCGCCCGGGGCAAATTCTCCGAGGCCGAGTTCAAAGCCGCCTGGGAAACGGCCTCCCGCATCACCGGCAAGACTCTCAAGAACGCTGCCGCTTCCCCCGCAGCCTAAGCGGAGCGTTCAAGGGCCCTGGCATCGTGTCGGGGCCCTCCAATTTTGAAGGAACCAGCAGCGCCAGGTGGAAACCCTGGCGCTCACCTCCAGGCCGGCGACCGCCGGCCAAATCACGGGCGAGAGCCCAGGAACAGCTCTGAGATCGAATGCACGGTTTTGGGCCAAGCAAGGTGAAAGCTGATCGGAGGCACCATGAGCACAGCGAAGCGCGACCTGGGACTGTATGGCGGACGCCGCAATGGTTCCAGCCACCTGCTGGGCGGTGTCGTGTCGGTGCTGACTGGCGACCGGGTGCGCCGGGTGGATCAAAGCACCAGCGCGGACACTGGCAAATGCGAGTTCGACGGGCGGGACGGTAAGACCGTTCGCCGGATCGTCATGCCCACCGAGGACAAATTGCCCGAGGGCTTTGACCTGGACTGCATGAGGGGCCTGCTCGACCATGAAGCGGCCCATGCGGTGTGGTCAGATTTCGTGGGCTTCAAGCCTGCCAATGCCATGGAAATGACCGTCACGAACATCATCGAGGACGCTCGGATCGAACGCCTGATGCGGAAGCGTTTCCGTGGGTCTGGCTATAACATCGACGCGATGAATGACTCGTCCGTCAGCGCGATGGACCTGACCCAGTTCGACGCGCAGGAGCCTGTGGCCCAGGTCCTCACCGCACTTTCGACCGGACTGGTCCTGGGTAAGGACCCGCTGGAGCGTATGCTGACGGGCCGGAAGTACGAGGGTGACCTCCGCGCCATGATGAGCATCGTGCTTCCCCTGGGAGAAGCCGGGGCGAAGGGTTCGACCTCCAAAGACGCCTATGAAGCAGCCCGTAAGGTTCTCGCGGCCATCAAAAGGATGGAGGAAGAACCCCCGCCGCCGCCCCAGCCCAAGCCGGGCAAGCCCGAAGAAGGTGAAGCAGAGCCCAGCCAGGGCCAGGTCGGAGGCCAGGATGAGCAGGGTGCTGATGAGGCTGGTGAGGGCGCCAGTGGTTCCGGCAAGGCTGAGGGCCAGGAGGGCCAGGAGACTGCCGACAGCGGGGCAGGACAGGGCGAGAGTGAGGATGAGGCCAAGGCTGGCAAGTCGGAACAGGCCGAACCCGGTAATGGTGGTGACAACGGTGAGTCGGCCCCCGGTCGGACCCGCGTTTTCGTGAAGAAGGCCAAGGAAGCCGCCGAGAAGGGCGAGGCCCCGAAGGGTGAGCCCACAGCCCTGGCTGACAAGGTTTACGAGGCCGTGAAAGAGGCCATCCAGGAAGCCATCAAGGAAGATGAGAAGGAAGCCGCGATCCTTGAGGCGAAGCAGCTCAAGACGGGCCTCTACAAGCCTACCTATCCCTGGCGGCTGAATGAGCAGGAAGTGGACCTCACCAAGCTCCGGGGCAAGGGTGCCGAGATCCTCAAGACCACTCTGGATGCCCTGCGCCCTGTGGTTGGTGGCCTCAAGACCACCCTTCGCCTCCGGATCCTGTCCGAGGGCAAGACGAAGCAGCGGCATGGCGTTGAGGATGGTCCGCTGGTTTCCAGCCGTTTCATCGCGGCCCTGGCGACCGGTACGAGCGACCGTGTGTTCGCGTCCTTCAAGCGTGGCCGCAGCCGTAAGACCGCCATCACCCTACTGATCGACGGTTCGGGCTCGATGAACGGTTATCCGGTCGAAACGGCCACTCGTACCGCCCTCGCCATGACCGAGGCTCTCAAGGGTCTATCGGGCGTGGAGTGTGAGGTCCTGGGCTTTGAATACACCGGGACCAGCGTTCGCTACGTCCTCAAGACTTTCGCGCAGAAGGACAATTCGGGAATCATCAACTTCCTAAACCACAGCGGCAACGGCAACGATGATGGTCTGGCCGTTCGCTGGGCGGCTCGGCGCCTGATGGCCCATAAGGCTGAGCGCCGAATCCTGGTGGTCCTCTCCGATGGTTGGCCCTCTGATCCCGTCCACGGTGATGCGGTCAATAACGACCTCAAGAGTGCTGTGGGGGCCTGCGAACGTGCTGGGATCGAAACCATCGGCATCGGCATCGTGAGCGAGGCGGTGCGGTCCTTCTATCCCAAGACGGTCGTGGTGAAGAAGGTCGAGGACCTCCAGGGCGCCCTCCTGAAAGAACTCGGGGCGCTCTTTGACCCTGCCGCCGCGACCAAGGGGCGAATCGAATCCCGCAAGATTGTGGCCTAGCGGGAGTGTCAGGATTAAGCCAGGTGGGGTGGGGGCCGAAAGGTCCTCACCACGACCTTTGAAACACCATTGGCAGAGCCGAATGGTGTCCGAAAAGCCGCTCTGAGACAAAGGCTGCCTCAGTCGAGGACTGAACATGGGCAGACCGGAACGGAGTATGCCGTGCGCCAGCATTACCTCATCGCCAATATCGACAAGATGGAATACCTCAACCCCGCCGAATTTGGTGGATCGCCCAGCTTTTGGGGCGTGGCAAGTGAAGGCATGGCCTCCCGCGTCCTCATGCTCCTGATTGGTCACTCCAGTGGCTGGATGCCGGGTGACCCTGATACCGGGGATGCAGCCATCATCCCGATGGCAGGGCGCTGGGCCGGTGATCGGGTCCTGATGGTCGGAGACATACATGAGCCGCACCGGGAAACAGACCCCGCCAAGCGGCATCTGCCGAGCATGAACGAGGTCGAGGACGGTTACCTCAACATTGGTTCGCCTCTACGCGAGGCGTGGAACCGCTTCGCGGAAGAAATCAACTTCTACCTCCCCGAGCCTGGGGATGCCGCGCCCATGACTCTGAGTGAGGTCATGGACCTCGTATCGGGGGAAACAGACCTCCGCCGCAGGGGAGGGAGTCTCGCCGTGAGGCAGGTCGCCCTGGGGCGGTACGCAGTCGCCAGTTCGACCGGCGAGGGCAAAGAGTACCTGGTCACGCTGACTTCGGAATCGGTGAGTTGCAACTGCCCACAGAACACAGAGCGCAAGGTCGTGTGCAAGCACATCGTCCGTGCGGGTGACTATGCCCTCCAGACCCAAGCACCAGCCACGTTGGGGGCCTGATGGTGGTCGCGCCTGAGAGGCTCATGGAAGCCACTGTTGGGATTGAACTGCGCCAGTATGTTGCCCTGGCGCTGGCCTTCGACCCGGGTCAGGCCCAGGCCGGTGAGAGGGTGTCAAGCCGAACAGGCCGGATGGCCTGGGATAAGGACTGGAGTGCCGACGAGTGGGCGAATCTGGTCAGCCAACTCAATGCAGACCATCCCCCCCTGGCGATCTACCTGGCCATCCGTGAGGTTGGTATCCACCACACCCTGGAGACCTTCGTCGCAGGATTGGCACTCGCGCCCTATCTCGGCAATCTCAAGGTGGCCGGGCGCCTCCTGGCGGAACTGATCGGCTTGGGGCTCGACCCCTACTGCGCGACCTCCTACACCGGCTTGAACGGCACCGATGGGGGCTTGGCCTGTGGCCGCAATACCAACTGGCCGCTGATTGTCATCGCGCACCTGAACCGCTGGGGACACGGCGAGGCCTCCATGGCGAAACTCGCCGAGGCGATGAAGGTCCATGACCCATGGATTGATCCGGTGAACTCGGCCAAGAGTTACCTGCCCTTGCTCCGCGAAGCTGGCGTGACGCCATGGGAGAGGGCAACCTTCATGGCCCTGATGCTCAAAGGAAGGTCCCTGGCGGCCTACGCGGACCCCAAGCACCAGATCCACAAGGGCTGGACCAGTCGGTGGCCCATAGATCAGGTGCCGCTGCCAGCGTTGCTGCTGGCCGGGACCAATGAGTCCATCGCCAAGGGAATCGAGCAGAACTACGCACAGATCATCGAACAGCATCCGAACCTTCCTGGCTCTGGCCCAGTCCCGCTGGTGGCGGGGAAGAACCAGGATTCGATCCTGAATCGTCGGAAGAGTCAGGATGCCATCCGGCGTCGAATGCAGTTCATCAAGGAAATGGAGGGCAGCCTGGGTATGTTCTACGGGCTCAAGGACACGGGAGTGTCGGATCCCGCAGACCGCGCCCTGCGCGAGAAAGAGGGCCCATGGGGCTCTGGACGGCGGGACCTCGATGCCCTGTGGGTGTATCAGTTCCTGCTGGGCGACCCTGAACCTGACATTCGGAAAGCCGCTTTCGATGGGCTGCTCCGGGTGCGGTATGGGGATGCCGGGCTCGGCCTCAAGGCCATCAAGGATGGCGGAGAAGGCGCCTATCCCTTCGGCATCGAACGAGTGCTGCTCGAGGCCGTGAAGCAGGAGGCCTGGCTGGTGGCCTGAGTCAGCCTGGCCATGGTCTCGCTCGCACCGCGAGCAAGGCAGAAGAACCAATCTGAGACAGAGGCCGTCTTTAGGGCAAAGGGACCATTGAGGCTCTGGAGGGGGGTTCCATGGGCCGATTTCGTTCGAGCTGGTATGTCTGGTGCAGGCCCAATGGGCTGACCGCTGACTCCGCCAAGGGCGTGGACTCTCTGCCCGACGCTCGTCGGCGGGCCCGGGTGATGGTGCATGCCCGGCTCCACTTGGCCGTCCTCAACGGGACGCCACTGGCAGAAGCGGCACCGCTGGCACCCGTGAAAATGGACCGCAGCATCAGGGGGGCGGAACAAGTACGAATACAGCAGGACCCTTGAGGAGGTGTGGGGCCCGACCATGCTTGCGGGGAACCGTTGGGAGGTGGTTCGCCTCAAGCCTGGCCCCATGCCGGTCAAGGCCAAGAAGACGCCTGCCCCGAAGGAGGGCAAGCCTGTCCTCGTGCCTGCAACGGGCCTGAAAACGGTCTGGGACTTGGCCATGCTCATCGACCCTGGCCATGCCGTGGTGATGGTCGAGCAGGCCCGCAAGGTGCTTCGGTCTGCCGAGCAGACCCGGCGTTGGTTCCATGAGGGCATGGGTCAGTCGAGCCTGCGCTTCCTGCTGGATCTCTTCTGGCCCGACCGAACCGAACTGGCCGGGGAGTACAACCCCGACACCGACCCAGGGCGCTGGGGCTACAAGATTTCGCCCGATGCCCTGGAAGCGCAGTTCCGGCGGCTGCTGAAGGCCTTGGACGCCACGAGTGGGAGCGTGCTGCCGCGATGCTGCACGAGACTTCGCTCAACACGACCTGGCATAGCTACCAGAAGCCACGGGCCCGTAAGAACGGCACCATGACCGAAGGGAAGCCCGTCAAGAAGCGCGGGACGGTCAAGAACGGCCGTGTGATCAGGCTGCGGGGGGTGAGCTGCGCTCGTCCGGCTCGGCGGCCGGAAGGCCTCGAATCCATCCTGGATTACGGGTTCAAGCCAGCCTTCGCGCCCTCCATCCTGCACCTGATCCAGCTCCGGCTGCTGGTGCAGGACCGGCTGACCCTTGTGCGGCTGGACCGGATTGCCTCCCGCGAGGCCCAGGTGGCGCGACTCGCTGCCATCGCGGTGTGAATGAAAGGTTGGGTCGGGCTCACGCCCGGTCCTTCTGGCGGGAAACAGCTCTGAGATCGGATCACTGCATTGCCCATTGAAAACATGAGGGCCAAGGAGCACTGCCATGAGCACCGAATCGACTGACTACCCGATCCTGACGCCTGATCGTCTCGCCCTTCAGGCCCTCATCGCGGCCATGAGTCGTCGTGCCATGTTCCTCCACGGGGGCTCCGGTGTTGGCAAGAGCGCCACCACGCTGGACCTGGGCTCCGATCCCAGGATCAAGAAGGTCATGTGGACTCAGTGGGCCGAAGCCAATCTCGAAGATGCCAACGAGGTGCTCCAGGTCGCCAAGGGGACCAGCCTGAAGGAAGTCCTCGAAGGCGAGCTGCCCGACCTCGAAGTCATCCACCTCACCATCCCGCAGATGGAAGCCGAGGACTTCATCGGCGTGCCGTTCCACCGGCAGGTCGAAGGCAAGGACATGAGCGAAGAGCGCATGACGGCCTGGGCACCCGCTGAGTTCCTGCGCCGCAACCGGCCTGTGATCCTCTTCCTGGACGAGACGAGCGCCGCTGAGACCCGCGTCCAGAAGGTTTTGCTCCAGATCGTCCAGGAACGGCGCGTGTTCAATGTCGCCCTGCCCGAGGGAACCTTCATCATGCTGGCCGGCAACCGGGCCATCGACCGTGCTGGCTCCAAGGGGGTCACGTTCACCCTGGGAAACCGCTGCGCCCACTTTACCTATGTCTCCTCTGCCGCGTCGTGGACGACCTGGTACCTCAAGCAGGGGCTTCCCAGCATCTTCGTG
Source organism: Acidobacteriota bacterium (assembly GCA_043775845.1). Lineage (GTDB taxonomy): Bacteria > Acidobacteriota > Holophagae > Holophagales > Holophagaceae > Geothrix. The sequence continues at coordinate 13,392 of JAYVRY010000067.1, read as the reverse complement.
GCTTGGGTGAACCAGGATCCCATCAAGCACATGAACGGCTATGTCGCCTCCGATCCCAGCCTGGCGCAGCTCACGGCCCGGTCGCTGGCCGAAGGTGCTGCCCGTGGCTACAAGGCGGCCATCGAGATCGGTGCGCCTCTGTCCGAGATCGAGGCCACCATCCTGGCCAATGTCGGCTATGCCGCTGGCACGAGCCTGAACGCCTGGGTTCGGCTCCGCGAGGAACTGCCTTCCTGGGAAGAGATTCGCAGCACTCCCGAGACGGCGAAGCTCCCGGTCAAGGGCAAGGTGGACCAGGCCTACTTCGCCACCTCCATGCTGATGGACCACTTCCGGGCCGACATCACCGAGGCCGAGATCGGCGCGGTGTGCGTCTACCTGAATCGCATCGCCACCGAGCTGCCGGAAGTCACGGATGCTGTGGCTTGGTTCGGCCAGAGCGTCGCGGCCATGAGCCGGGAGAAGCAGATCCCGCAGACCCGCATGGCTGGCCTGATGAAGGGCATGACCGGCACGCCCCTGGCCGCCATGCTGGTGGAATTCCTCCAGGCCGTGAAAGGCCCAGGGCTCCGGAAGGCCAGCTAGGCCCGACTCCGGGGGCGCTTTGAGCCGCTGAAGTGCCAAAAGGTGGAGTGACTTCGGCTCCTGCTTCGATAGTGGGGGTCGAAAATCTTTGCGTGTGGATGCTGGTAGAAACGGAGGAATACCATGCCGCACCTTCCTTACTCGCCCGACCAGCCCTTTCAGGCCCCACAGCCCGAAGGCGGCGTGAAGTGGGGCGGTGCCGTTACCACGGCGGCCAGCGTGTCAAAAGAACGCCAACTCGCCCCCGCCGCCATCGACCCTGAGCAGCTCCTGGTTCGGGCCTACCGACCAGAGAATTTGCAGGTCCCTGATGGACCGCGCCTCTACCAAAGCAACAACACAAGCGTGATGAACGTCCAGGCGGCAGTCAAGGCGGCAACGGGGCTGGAAATGGCCACCCTACAGAACAAGGTCTACAACAACCTTCCTAGCGAACTGGTGAATGCTGTCCAGATTCCCATGGACACGGGGATCAAGGCGGTTGGAACCTATCGGCCGTTTGACAACCGGGGACTTCCCAGCGGCGACCGTACCGCGGAGCCTTCCCTCGTGCTTGGGCTGGGCTTGGGCTGGACTGGCCGTGATCGGGAAGTCTTCGGCATGGCTGAACGCATGGCCAGTGACCCGAGGCAACAGTCCGTGGCGGTTTTCATCCCCGATCCAGAGGGTGATTCCTACCACTTTCAGGTCAACATGGCCGCCGGGAAGCGTCCCATGCCCGAGGAACTCGACAAGGCCTTGAGCCCGATCCAGGACGCATACACCCTCCATCTGGACGAGGACGGCCGGGTGAAGGCCATTGATGTCCTGGGCATGAACCTGGCCTACGATGAAATCCTGCAAGTCTCAGACAGATATGATCCGAAGAGCGTGATCACGGTAGAACCAGGAACGGCCTACCTTGTGGGGGCCGACGGAGACAAATTGGCGCTGTAGTCAGTGGACGAACGCGCAGGCGCATGAGGAGAGGCTGATGAACGTAGCAAGACCCTTTGAGGGACCAACCATTCAGGGACTCAAGAAGGCCCTCGCAGAGCAGGCGTCGGTGACACCTGACCAGCGGGCGGCAATCAAGGCGAAGACCGCCCAGTTCGTCGAGAAGGCTCGTTCCGCTGGGCACGAGGTCAACGACAATCCCACCGGACCCGTAATCTCGCTGCTGGCCTCTGGCCCCATTCCCGGCGCACCGCTGGTCGGAGATGAGTCTGACTTCAGTGGTTAAGCCAGACCTGGACCTGCCACCTGGCTGGTCCGTCGAGTTTGAATCGGAGGGCCGAATGGTCCTCCGCAAGTCATTGCCGGATGGAACCTACCTGGGTTTCGTCTCCATCGACTGGAATTGGCGCACCTGGGGGATCGGCCACAACAGCACGGGCTATCTCCCCAGACGGAAGGATTTGACCTACGAGGGGCGGGGTTGGCGGCAACGCCTCCTGGCTGATGCCCTCGCGGCTTCTGCCGATCCTGCGTTCTAGCCGCCGAAAAAGTCGAAGTCCCGAGACTGGGTGTGGGGGGCCTTCGGCCTGAGCCCATTCGAGGAGACCTTATGAGCACGCGACCAGCCCCCGTCCCAGCCCCCGTGTATGTCCTGACGATGGCCACCGGCAGCGGGAAGACGCGGGCTAAATTCGACATCCTCAAAAAGCTGCTGCCGCGATGAAACGGTGGATCGTCTATGCGATGGGCGGCGAGTCACTCCTCATCGACTTCGATGAGTGGGATGGTGGGAGGGCCCGTGACTGGATGCGGGATCACGACGCCTGGATCAAGACCCCTGGCAGCGCCCTCTTTGGGGCCTACTTGAAACTGGTCGAGATCGAGACCGAGACAGACCGCAATGAACGCAAGGTCAAAGACCTGGCCATGCTCGTCCGAATGCTCGCGGTTTCCCTGCGCCGGGCCAACCCGGCCAGCACGCTGCCAAGTCGGGCACTTGGCTACCTGGCTCAACGAGGAGCGCCTGCTGGCGCGGCTGATCGAGGAGGAAGGCGTGCCGGAAGAGGACGCCGTTCTGATCGTCGCCTCCTGCTGGTGAGGTCAGCGCCTTGGCCGGGAGTGGTTTACCCTGGCAGGGCAATCAGAGGAGAGAGCGTGATCACCAAGATTTTCAGCATGGACAAGGCTCATCTCGGGCTGTGTGTCTCTAACCCCAAAGCCCTCGCCAAGATCATGAGCCTCCTTGATGAGGCTGATGTGCGCGAGGCGTTCAAGCTCTTCGGCATGGAAGCCATTGCCGAGATCGAAGGCCCCTTGGGGCATGATGACCTTACCTCCGAGCGCAAGGAAGCCGTGATGATTCGCCTTCGCCGGGCGCAGACCATCCAGGAGCAGCTCTTCCGGCTCTGGTCGGACTCGCACCGCGACATCAAGGCTGTGTTCGAGTTCCAGCAGTCCTGAACCAAAAATCCAGTCTGAGAAGTAGAGGTTCTCTGTCCATTCTCCATGCTTGGAGGAGTGGGAGTGGCCATGGCTGTGAAGACCGCAAAATCCGGACTCGATGAACTGGCCTTCGGCGTGGCACAGGCACGCTACCTCCTGAATCGTGAGATCCCCTTCCTGGGTTCCCTCCTGAACCGGATCCCCATCAAGATCGTGGGCGATGGTGCCGTCCGGACAGCATGCGTGGTGAACCGGGGCGAACTGGGCGAGATTTGGCTGAACCACAACTTCTTCCAGGGCATGTGCGTGGGAGAGATTGGTTTCGTCCTGAGCCATGAGGTGCTTCATCCCGCCTATGGATTTTTCTCGCGGTTTGAATGGCTCGGGCCTGGGGCCGACATGAAGACGGCGAACAAGGCTCACGACTACCTGATCAATGGGCAACTCGATGAGTTAATCAAGCTGTTCCCCAATGCCGGCTTGAAGATTCCCACAGGGAAGAAGGCTCCCTTGCTGAACCGCGCCCTCTCGGATGGCAAGAGCCTGGAGCCTCTCTACCGTGAGCTTCTGGCCAAGAAGGACGACCAGGCCCAGCAGGGCGGGGCAGGGGCCGGCAGCGGTCCTGGCCAAGGTGGGCCGGGGGCCGGTGAACCTGGTGACGGAGGCGAACGCCAGCCTCAGCCCTCTGGCGAAGGCTTCGCCGATGCCACGGACTGCGTCATGGAAGGCCCGTCTGGGAAGGATCGGTCCACCGAGGACCAGGCCCGTCAGGACGAGATGATGCGTCGTTGGCAGGGCGCACTGTCCGAGGCTGCGGCCATCCATGAGGTCTGGCGGCAGTCAGGCAAGGGCCGAGGTGCTCTGCCGGGTAGCGTGACTGAAACCATCGAACAGATCATTCGACCCCAGATCAATTGGGTCGAAAGCCTGTTCCACATGGCCGAGGGACACCTGCGCGGTGGTGGCGTCAGCTATGCTCGGCTCTCGAAGCGCGGGATCGCCCTGGACACCATGTTGCCCGGTCGGTCCCGGAAGCGGCCCCGGCTGGGCATCCTCAAGGACACTTCAGGCTCCGTTGGTACCGAGGAACTCCGCCTGTTCGGTGGGGTCTGCGTCCAGGTCGCTGGGAACTATGAGGCTGAGGCTCGCGTCCTCCAGGTCGATTCCAAGCTCCAGGTGGATGAGGAGGTCGATGACCTTCTGGCTTACTTTGAGAACGGCTTCCAAGCCAAGGGGCGCGGAGGGACGGTCTATGAACCTGCTATCGAGGCCCTGAAGAACGAGGGCGAGCCAGTGGACCTCCTGCTCATCCTCACGGATGGCGGAGTGTCCTGGCCGGACCTGACGGCATGGCCCTGCCCGGTTTTCGTGGTGAGCACTGGTCCCCTACCCCCAACCCCCTATGCCAGTGCGAAACTGGAACTGCCCCGCCGGGCGTAGGTGTAAATGATGCGCGTACCCCATGAAGTTCTCGCTGTTGGAAAACCCTACCCAGGACCGATCCCTGGAGGTCTGGAAGGTGCGGTCATGGCCCTGCGCGATGACGGGACCATGGTTGTGGTCGTGTCCCTGGCGAATCCAGTCCCGAGCGAGGTCTCAGCCCTGAAGGGCCGCTGGGACTGGCGACTCCTTGTGGGACCGGAGATGCCGGGTGGATTGCTCATGTTCGCCGGGACCGTGCCGGGACATGAACCAATGGTGTTCGAGCTGGCCTTTGATGCCAGCCTGGAGGCCAGCCATCGCCTGACAGCCGTGCTCAAGCGGTTGGCCAACCCTGAGGCCAAGGAACACCCCGATCTGGTCCCCTCAATCACTGGGATCGGTGTGGATTCCGCCAAGGAGAACCGGATCTTCGCGCTCAAGTTCATCGGGCCGCCGTCTGCCTTGGTGGAGCGCCTGGCGGTGCTCTGGGCGGAACAACCAGGACAGGGGAACTACTACGACCACTACCGGAAGCTCATCGCAACGAAGAGCCTGAGCGACCTGTGGGGTGAGGCGCAGCCGTACCCCTGAGGTCCCAGCAGCCAATCTCAGAGCCATGTGGTGGTTCAAGACGGTCGATTCTGGATGTCGGAGGTCTGTCATGGCTGGTCGGAAGCGGAGGAAGCCGATGCGGGTTGGGCGCCCAAGCCCAGCAGCTCAGGCCGAGTTCGCCCGGAAGGCTGTCCGGCGGACCTATGACTTCAACCCCGGCACGACAATTGTGCCGTCAAAGCTCCACCAGGATCGGCCCAAGCACCGGGCGAACTGGCGGACGGAGGACTGAAACATGACGATGCTTCGGCAGCTTCTGCTTCTCGCCCTGGTGGGCCTTGGGCTACACGCCCAAGCCCCAACCCGAGACTACGGCAAGGTTCCTGGCTATGCGCTTGATCTGCGCTCCTTCATGGGGTGTCCGATCAGCGGCGATGCCACGGATCGCAGGCGCATGGAGTCAAATCTCCTCAAGAACCGCTACCTGCGCCCCCCCGCTGCGGCTGTCGATCCCACGGCGACCTTGGAGGACCTCCTTGGGGCCGGTATGAATGACGCTAGGAGCTGGTCCAGCGAGTCAGGAGTCGTGATCGAAGGCTTTGTGGTAGCTGTCAGGACCGCCGAGCCGAACGATGCGAACTGCCACCGCAGCGATGAACCCGGGCGCGACACCATCATCGAGATGGCGCCCTTCCGCAACGCTCCACCCCTGGATCGGCTCTATGCCGTGGTCACCCCCCGGGCTAAGCTCCTGGCGGCCCAGGGCGGGGATCGCTACGACACCCAGAGCCTGCAACGCCTCGTCGGAACGAGAATCCAGGTCACGGGCTGGCTGTTCTTCGATGCGGCTGGTGCGTGGAGCGCCAAGAACACCAATGAGACCCGCGATGACGCCCGCCGGGCCACGGCCTGGGAGGTCCATCCTGTGCTGGATATTGTTCCCCTTGGCTTACAATAGGCATAACGCGAGGGAGAGCGTGTGAGCATCATGCCCATCGTCAAGGAGACGCAAGGCTGCGAGGCAGCACTGGGCGCCATCGCTCGTTTGAAACGGGCCGTGGAACCCGGCTGATCGAAGGAACCATGGCCGATTTGCTTGTTCCTTGGGCTTTGGCCTCAAATGGCGAAATCGTTGCCCCCTCCCGGGCAGTAAAGGGCGAAAGCTACCTGTGTCCCAACTGTCGGGAGCCGCTTAACCTGCGGGCTGGCTCCAAGCGTCGGCACTTCGCCCACCGTCCAGGTGGGGTCTGCAACCTGGAGACAATCCTCCACGCCGCAGCAAAGCTCAAGATCAAGACCGTCGTGGAGAACTGGTTGGCAGGCCACGGAAAGCCCCCGGCTGTTCAACTGGGATGCGAAGGGACCGATCTCTGGTTTTGCGGCGAGTTGCAGCAACTCCCTCTGCATCGGGCCAAGACAGACGAGGTCCGGCTGGAGTGGACCCTCCCCGGTGGGCTGCGCCCAGACCTGGTGCTCTTCAAGGAAGGTCGTCCCATTCTTGGGATTGAGGTCCATGTCACCAACGCGGTCAGCGCCTCGAAGGGCGCACGACTCCCGATCTCATGGATTGAACTCGAAGCCGAGGACATCCTGAGCGAACCCTTGAGGTGGTCGGTGCTCAACCACAGCCTCGGGGCCGCCAGAAACCTGAGACGCTGCCCCTTCTGCCAGTGGTCCGGAAAGGGATTGCGTGCTGCCGTCATCCAAGAACTGCTCAAGGCTGCCGAACCCTTGAGCACGCCAAGGACGGCCGAGACGATTTTCAGGCGCACAGCCATGGCACTGATCCAGAGGAAGGGCCAGGAGTGGCGTGCGACTCAAGGGAGGGATGCTCCGTGGGTTTCCTTGTGGGATGAGGACTACCGCGCCATCGCATGGCAGATGCGTACAGAGGCCGCCATCCATGCGAAGTTGGCCAAAGATGCCTCCTGGAATCGCACTCGGAGGACTGCTGGGATGACTCATGAAACCGAATCAAATCTGGAAAAAACCTAATTCCTACCGATACTTCACTCCAGCGAGCGTGATCAATGAAGGGGTCGTAGTTCGCGGTGGGGCCGATCTCGGCCCCTCTTTTTTCCATCAAGTTGACCAAACTGCAATCCACGGCGACAGTGGACCGATCCCAGGAGCATAAAAATGCCCAATTTAGCCTCAGTCCTTAAAGACGAAATTCTCCGGTTGGCCCGCAAGGAGGTTCGCAGCGAGGTCGAAGGGATTCGCAAGGCATCGACCAAATACCGGTCAGAGATCGCGGGCCTCAAGCGCGACCTCTTGGCGCTCGAAAAGCGGCTTGGTCGAATCGAATCCGGCAAGGCCACCAAAACTGGATCAGCCTCCAAAACGGGAAATTCCGAGGAGGGCGAGGCCTCGCCGCGCCGCTTCAGCGCAAAGGGCTTGGTCTCGTTACGGAAACGATTGGGACTTTCCGCGAGTGAGGCTGGGCAGCTTGTTGGGGCTTCGGCTCAGACCATCTACAACTGGGAAACTGGGAAGGCCAAACCGCGATCTGGGGCGCTCCAGGCCCTCGCGGCCCTGCGCCGGATGGGCAAGCGTGAGATCAAGGCCAAACTGGCCCAGCCGAAGACTGAATAGAAGGAGCAACCGATAAGGATGGTATGAGACCTGCGGTGTCTCACCGCAGGGCAGAACCTTGTCTTGCCGACTCTGAGAGAAAAGGGGTTGGTTTCTTCAGTGGCTAACTGGAGAAGAACAGGGAGGCCCTCATGCCAGTAACAGCGACTGCCCCGGCGACCGGCGTCATCCGTCAGATCATTCTGCACAACGACAACCCGCCCCACGACAAGCTGTACCGGATTCGCATCGTCCAGAAGGGGGCCATCTTTGATGTAGAGGTCAATAACTGCCGCAGAGGGCAGTCCTACGTCCACCAGAAGAACCGCGCCACAGGTGTGACCCAATGGGCTGCTGAGAAGGCCGCAGAGGACACCATTTCGGAAAAGCATCGGGGTGGCTACCGAGTCATCGAGGACAACACCTTCTCGGCCACGGGAACGCCTGCTGCGGCTCCTGCCCCGCCGAAGCCAGCCCCTGCTCCTGTCAACCCGAACGGCCCCTTCGGTGGGATGCCCGGAGCGGCGGCAGCGCCGGTTCCGGCTCCCGCTGGGATCTCCATGGTGGAGCCAGTCGAAGTCATGGTGGAACGCGCCATGGACTTCCTGGCCGACCCGGCCTGGGTAATGCACCTGGTCAAAGGCGGGGATCGGCTGCTGGTCGGTGTGGCTGCTGGCAAGGCCTTCGCCGTAAACGAGCGCGGTGAGGCTCCGGCCCTTCCCCGCAAGGTCGTAGAGGCCCTGGTTGCCTTCGGCCGCCCCCTGCTGATGGAAGGCGAACTGGTACAGGACACGCTCTATGGTTGGGATCTCCTGGAATCGGACGGAACAGACCTCCGCAAGGTCAGCTACATGGAGCGCCACTTTGAACTGACCTACCTGATTTGTGGAACCGAGCAAACCTCAATCAAACCGGTGTTCCTGGAGGACAGCGACAACAAGGGCCCGTTCCTCCTAATGGCTCAGGATGAGGGCGCCGAGGGTGTGATCTTCCGCTTCCGCGAAGGCAACTACCCCGGGACTGCCCCGGCGTCTGAGGACATGCCCCAGCGGTTCTCCTTCCAGGCCACGGGCAGTTTCATGGTGATCGGTGTCATCGGCCAGACCCTGGAGGTCGGCCTGCATCCCATCAACAAGGGAGATCGTTACCACGAGCTGCCCGTCGAATGGCGGGGTCTGCCGGTGGATATGACGCTCCCCATGGGATTCGTCGAAGTCCTTCACGGCCAGCCGGTGCCCGAGGTTGGGAGCGTGGTCGAGGTCGCCTACAGCTACGCAGCCCCCGGTGGCGTGCTGGAAGGGGCGATTCTCACTCGGCTGCGGGAGGACCTTACAAAGGCCGACTGCACCGTCGCCCAGATCCGCTTCCGCAGGTAACCTCGGACTGGAACAGGAGAGCACAGTGGCCGTCTTAGGCAGACTCAGCGGCGCATGGATCCATCAGGTGGTGACCGAGGTCTACCCCGATGGCGTGGTGCGGCGGGCCCTGCTCGACCATTTCAGTCAACTCCTGGTCGGCAAGCGATCCAGCCGGGGCGCGAAAGGGCGGTTGGCTCAGAAGATGTATGGCCGATTGCTGAGCCTCCAGCGGCGGGGCCTGGTCACCGTCGAAGACGGGGTGGTTAGGTCCCTCGCCAGCGCCAGAAAGCCCAAGGAAGTGGCCCCTGACCTTGGCCCGGCGCTAGAGAGGCTGCTGTTTAAGGCCCTCATGGCTGCTGATGGACTTGGGGATGGACACTCCCCAACAGCTCTGCGTCTGGCCCGTTGGGACTTCATCTCAAGGGCTGTTGAAGCGGGGTGGAGTGTGCCTCAAACCGCGAAATCATTGGAAATTAAGCCAAATTTGGCCGACGAGATCCTGGCCTCAAAGTAGAGGCTAGGGCCATGAACCCGCACCGTACAAGGGCTGGCGCGAGGTCGGCACAGAAAAAAAGGACTCTCAGACTCTTGATTCCTCCTGGATATGGGGCAATATCCAGGCAGGACGGCGCTCTGCGCTAGTCAAACCCACACGGCGCCCGATGGCGTCACCTACACAGGAGGCCCCTCGTGGCCGAGAATCTCTCCAAGGCTGAAATCGTCGAAGCCGTCGCCAAGGCTGCCGACATCACCAAGGCCGCCGCCGGCGTGGTGATCAACACCGCCCTCGAAACCATTGCTGCCCATGTGAACAAGGGCGGCAAGGTCGCGCTCGTGGGCTTCGGCACCTTCAGCCAGAAGTCCCGCAAGGCCCGCACCGGCCGCAACCCCCAGACGGGCGAGCCTATCAAGATCGCCGCCTCGAAGTCCATGAGCTTCAAGGCATCCAAGGCTGCCGCCGCCAAGAAGGCCAAGCCTGCCGTGAAGAAGGCCGCCCCCAAGAAGGCTGTCAAGAAGTAGTAGACGCCTGGCGTCATTGAAGGGGGAGGCTTCGGGCCTCCCCTCTTTTTTTGATGATTTGATTCTGAGATCAGGGAAAAAGTCCAGGCAGTGAGAATCAATAGGTAGCAAGAGGGAGGCACAGTGGGGCGCGACATTAAGCCCGTATCATCGCCAGGCGCACGAACGCTTCGTTCGGGTGAACTCGGCCAGCGGATGAAGGCCCCGGGCTTCGGAGGGGGCAACCCGTGGAAGGGCGGGTCGAAATACACCGTCATCTTCTCCCACGAGACTGACGAGACCCGGGGGCTGAACGCAGCCTTCCCGGCGTCGGTGCATCCGGGGGTAGTGCAGATGCTCACCCTCAACGGGAAGCGAACTCCCTATTGCCATCAGGCCGAGTCAGCGACCCGGTTCCTGGATGAGCACATGAATGTCGCTCTGGTGACCCACACGGCCTCTGGCAAGACATTGAGCTTCCTGGCTCCAGTGCTCACCACGCTCACCGTGGATCCATCCGCAACAACCATCATGGTCTATCCCATGAATGCCCTGGCTACGGATCAGCTCAAGAACCTTCAGGACCTGGGGTTTGAAGCTGTGCCGGGGAAAACGGGCCTGTTCCAGATCGAGATCGGCGGGACGCAGATCCTCGCTGGCGTGATGAACGGCGACACTGCGGAAGGCGTTCGGCGTACCATCCGTGAAGAGGCTCGACTCATCATCACCAATCACGCGGCCCTGCATGCCTCGATCCTCCAGCAGGCCAACCGGACATACTCGGATGGCAGTTCCTGGCATCGGATTCTCACGGACCTCAAGATTCTGGTGCTCGACGAAGCGCACAGCTACAACGGCGTGGAGGGCACGAACGCGGCCTTGGCCTTCCGGCGGCTGTTTGCGCTGACGGAGACCCTCTCTGGCAATCTGCCGAGGGTCATCCTGGCCACGGCCACCATCGGCAACCCACAGGACCACGCAGAGGCCCTGACGGGCATCACGGGGAACTGGGCCATCGTGGACAAGTCGGGGGCCAAGCAGTTCTCCCGTTCCTATCAGGTGGTCCTCCCAGCGGAGCATCCCAAGGGGGATGGCCGGTGGGCGGCCTCCGTTGTGACCATCGAATTGGCGCTGGAGCAGGTGCTGCGCCGGAAGAAGATCCTGATCTTCTGCCCCTCCCGCTCCGGCACTGAGCGAATGGCCGACAAGATCAACGAGAAGCTGGGGCGAAAGGTAGCCATTGCCTTCAACGCCGCGATCCCGGCAGCCCAGAAGCGGGACTTCCTGGCCGACATCCTGGCGGGGAAGGTGCAGGTCGTCTGCACGACCTCGGCCCTGGAACTCGGGGTGGACATCGGCTCGATGGATACCGTCATCGTCATCGGCCACCCGGGCGATCACGCCTCCTTCAACCAGCGGTCGGGCCGGGTCGGCCGGACGAGCCCTGGCGAGGTATTCCTGGTTCTCGATGAGAATCAGCACCCGATCAACACCTATCTCGAAGCCAATCCCGACGCCATCTTCTGGGAGCCTGAATCTCGCGTGGTCTATCCCTCCAACAAGATCGTCGGGCTCAAGCACGCTGCATGCTCTTACCTGGAGACCCAGGACATGAGCCAGGTCATGCGCTGGTTCCCTGCGGTGGCACCCGAGAACGTCATGGAAGCGGCCCAGACCTTCCCTTATCCCGGCATCGCCATGGTGGGCCTCGGGAACTTCGGTCAGTTCAAGGCGCTGGAACCCGGTGGGCGGCCCATCCAGGAACTGGGGGGCCAGGATGCCATCCTCCACTGGTACAAAGGGGCGACCATTCGCAACGCGATGGGTGAGTTCTTCAGGGTGACCAAACTCGACACGGAGCGAATGGTCGCGGAAACGGAACCCGCCGGCTTTGGCTCAGGGCTTCGCGTCTACACCTCTCCCAAGATCGAGGGCACCCAGCTCGCCATCCCTGGGACAGAGGAAGCCCTGGATACCGCCACGATCCCCGTGGAGGGCGTCATCAAGGCGCAGGTCGCGGATTACGATGTCACGCAGCAGACCTATGGCTACACCGAGTATGCCTACCGTGGCGGCGGCGACCCTGAAGGGGTGTTCTTCGCCCTCAAGACCGAGGATCTGAACCCTGCCATCGGTCTCTACACCCGAGGCGTCGCGTTCAGCTTCGCTCCCCAGCACCCGCTGCACAGCCTGCTTGAGGTCGAACCTAGCGCGAGTGGCGCCCTGGCTGATGCACTCAGCCTTACCGTTACCCTGATCGTCCAGGCCAGGCCTGGAGATGTCCGGGTCCGGGTGAACCACGATGTCCATGGCCTCCACCTCCTTGCCTGGGACATGGCAGAGGGGGGGATGGGGTGGTCCGAGGTCATCGTCCATCGGCTGCACAAATGGATGATGGCGGGTGGGCGGGCCCTCAAGAACTGCCGCTGTTCCCTCAAGGGATGCCCGCGATGCAGCATGGCACCGATCCACGGGCAGCGCCGGAACTTGCTGGCCTCGACCATGCTCGAGACGGGAAAGAGCCGCCTGAAAATCTCATGACCTGGAAGATGGACCACGCAGAACCATTCTTGAGAGAGGAGAGAGAATGAGCCTGAGCCAACTCGAACAGGAATTTGTCGAGCGGGTCTTCAACATGGACCCTGCCGAGGTCACAGACCTGATCGGATGCCACCCAGCCATCGCGGAGCGGGTCCCCTTCCGTGCGTGGATGTGGATCACCATTCAACTCATTGAGTCGGGCCCCATCGTCATGTCGCGGTACGACACGGCCAGCGATGTGATCGTGGCCTATGCCATGGCAGCGGGTGCAACCTTGCCACGGCGTTACCACGGCACCCTGGCCAAGGGGGCCTGATGACACCGGGTTCAATGGGCAACTCCTTTGGGGAGTTCCCGGTGGTGTCGCGGGTCAATTTTGGCGGAGGCATGGCCTTCCCGTACTTCGCCCGAATTGTGGTTCCAGAGACCATCGACGCGGTCGCTACGGACTACCTGTCGTGGGCGATAGGCACCGACCGTTATGCCAAACTCCGCCAGCGCCGCCTTACCCAGGGCGTGATGCCAGATTGGCGTGCCCAGGGCAGCCTGGAGTCCGCCGACCTGTTTGGGAAGAACGGCCTCATCCTCAGCATTCGGACGGTCCCTGGCACCTGGGCGTTTCGGTTCGTCCATCAGGACGACAGTCGCAAGACCCAGGCGAACTGGTGGAACGTGGTCAGGGTCTCGATGGCGCCCGAGGGCTGCCAGATCGAGCATGCCGTGGTCAGGCAGACACCCCAGCCGGAGCCACTGACTGGGAAGTCCATTGTCCCGCTGATCATCCGGCAGCACATGGACAGGTTCCCAAATCAGTCTGGCGTGCGAATGAATGGGGTATCCAATGGGCTACGGGCCGAGGACATCGAGAAGTGGGTCGATGACGTTGGGGGTTTGGTAGCAGCGGAACCGAAAACCGGCACAAGGATGAGCACGAGGGGATAAATCTAGATCTGGTGCGGATCTCTGGAGTTGGAGGAGTCGC
>JAYVRY010000066.1:0-29659 GCA_043775845.1 Acidobacteriota bacterium | reverse complement strand
ACCCCCGGAGAAGGAAGGTCAAGCCGAAGACCGGCTTCGCCGGACGAGGCGCGGGGGCCCGGGGGTGTTCGCGCAGCGGGGAACCCCCGGAGAGCATTAATTCCGCAGTTCGATGGCCAGGTAGAACTTGTCGCCGGCGGCCAGGCGTTCTTTGACCTGGGAGAAGTTCAAGTCGAAGGTTTCGGTTTCGCCGGGCTTGACGGTGCCGACCTTGGTCCCGCCGGAGGCCGCGCCGATGAGGCGCCCATCCTTGTCCATTACCGCCACGGCGAAGCCCGGAACCTTGGGTACCGTACTCGAATTGGTGACGGAGACCTGGGCCCGGGTGCCGAATTCAGCGCCCTTGAGGAAGCTGAAGAACCCCTTTTCCACCACGCGCTTGTTGAAGAAGATGCTGCTCACCTTGAGCCCATCAACGTTGATGGTCAAAGGGATGGTGCGATCCCAGGAGAAGCCGAAGGACTGGGAATAAAAGGAGAGCGAGGCCACAGGCGCGGGCGTTCCTGTTGCAGCCTGGACCGGGGGAGGAGCCGGGGCGGCCACGGGGGCAGCCGAGAGGGCAGGGGCCGGAGCTGGGGCTTGAGCCGGGGCTTCGGTGGGCGGGGGCGGGATTTGGAGAGGGGGTTCCTGGGCCAAGCCGAAGGCGGTGGGAGAGCAGCCGAGGGCAGCGGTAAGGAAGAGGATCCGCATGTCAGTTCTTTCCGAACAGGCCGCCAAAGAGGCTCTTCTTGGGGGTCGACTCATCGAAGGTGGGGCTGAGGCTGGGGGCCCCGCCGCTGCGCTCGCGGCGTAGCCGCTCGAAGACGGGGCGAAGACCAGGCACCTTGTGCGCCTCCAGCCAGTTCTCACTGTGCTGCCGGGCCACGAGGTGGTTTTCGAGAATGCGTCCTTCCTCCACCCAGGCCATGATCTGGGGCATGGTGAGGCCACCATAGATGTCCTCGCCGATCTTCAGGCGCAACAGCTCGGCACCGCCCTCGGAGGGGTCGGGCAGAGCGGCAAAGGCGTTCGTGCTTGCCGAAGAGGGTGCCTTGGACTGCGCACTCGCAGGGGCGAAGTCGGAAGCCCGCAGAGCCACCGTGGGCTCTGCAACGGGAGCCGCTGGGGGGGCCGAGTCCAGGATGGCCTGGAGGTCCGTCTGGGATAGACGCATGGTCGAGCTGGAGGGACCGGACAGATCCTCTTCCGTGAGGCCCGAGGCCGTGGGGCTGTCGCCATGGGTGATGGTGGGGGCCGAGGGGGTATCCGTGGGAGCGCCGAGGGTGTTTTCCATGGCGGACAGGGTCGCTTCCACATCCGTGGGGTTGGCATCTCGGTTGAATCTGGGGGTCGAGGTCGGCGCGTCGGAACTGCCGAAGAGCTTCTCGATGGCATCCCGGGCCGAGGTGTAGCCCGACAGGGTGGTCTCGGTGATTTCGGGGGGGAACGAGGTCGGGGTTTCGACCTTGGTCTCAGGCAGGGGCTCGGGCAGCGTGACCAGCGTCGCCTCAAGGATCTCCGAGTCCGCCCCATCGAGGTCGCTGAGGGAAAGCGAGGGCACGGGCTCGGGAAGGACTGGTTCCAGAGCGGGGGCTGGAAGCAGCGCCAGGTCCTCGGCTTCCATGAAGATGGGCGTGAGATCGTCCGCCTGGCTGGGCTGGGGCGCCAGTAGGCGCATCACGATGTCGCCCACCGGGAAGGTCTGGCCACAGGAAAAGCAGCGGGCCCGACGAATGACCGGCTTCAACCTCTCGGGGCGAAGGCGGTATCGGGTGGAGCAGCTCGGGCAATGGATCGCTTCGGCCACCTGGAACTCCTGGAATTTCAAGCAGGATAGCACCAGAGCCCATCCAAGTAATCGATAGGGGCTGCATTGACGCCAAAGGGCCGCCTCGCCCGAGCGCTGTCGTCCCACCGGGCCGGGTATCCTCAAGCCAGGAGGTCCCGTGCAGGGCGTGTTCATCACCATTGAAGGCGTGGAGGGGTCCGGCAAGTCCACCCAGCTGTTTCGCCTGTCGGAGCGGCTGCGGCATCTCGATCTGCCCCTGGTGGTTTCGAAGGAACCCGGGGGCACGGCCCTGGGCCGCGAGCTGCGCCGCCTGCTGCTCGAGCGCCATGCCAGTGGTGAAACGTGGTGCGCCGAGTCGGAACTGCTGCTCTTTTACGCGGATCGGGCCCAGCACCTGGAGACCGTGATACGGCCTGCCCTGGCAGAAGGCAAGGTGGTGCTGGTGGATCGCTTCGAGGATTCCACTCGGGCCTATCAGGGCGCCAGCGGCGTGGCCGAGTCCTCCATGGACCGCCTGAACGAGCTGGTCCTGCGGGGCCTCAAGCCCCACCTGACCATCATGCTGGACATGGACCCTGAGGTGTCCCTGCAGCGGGTCGAAGTGCGCAACCTGGCCCTGGGGGCCGAGTTCGCGGAGACCCGCTTCGACGAAGCCGAGCTGGAGTTCCACCGGCGGGTGCGGCACCGCTTCCTGGCCATCGCCCAGAAGCACCCCAACCGGGTGGCCCTCATTCCCGCCCGCGATCCCGTGGATCAGGTGGAAGCCGCCATCTGGACACGTGTGGCGCCCCTGCTGCGCAACGCGGGCTTCGGGGCCGACTGATGTTCGCCGCCGAGATCGTGGGTCACATGCCCATCCGCCAGCGGCTGGTGGAGCGGCTGGCGGGCGGCCGCATCCGGGGTTCGCTGCTTTTCACGGGACCGGAAGGCATCGGCAAGCGCCGCGTGGCCCTGGAGATGGCCCAGCGCGAGATCTGCCTCCGGCGCAGCGCCTGCGGCCAATGCGAAGGCTGCCGCTTGTTTCACGGCGACGATTTGCCCTTCGAGTTGCCCAACCTCTTGCGCATCACGCCGGAGGGCAAGGCTGGCGTCATCCGCATCGATCAGATTCGGGAAGGCCTCGATTCCAACAACCAAGCCCGCTTCAGCCGTGGCGTCATCGAGTGGGCGGCCCTGGCCCCGGCCATGGGATGCCATCGCTGGATCGTGGTGGAAGAGGCCCACCGGCTCAACGAATCCAGCGGCAACATCCTTCTCAAGACGCTGGAGGAGCCGCCGCCCGACACCCACTTCATCCTGGTCACCCACCGGCCCGAGGCCCTGCTGCAGACCATCCGCAGCCGCTGCGAGCGCATTCCCTTCGCACCCCTGGCGGCAGCGGAAGCCTGGGCCGTGGCCCAGCGGAACGGCTGGCAGGATGGGGACCGGGACTGCTGGTCCGCCCTGGGAGAAGGCAGCCTGCGCTTCTTGGATGAGGGCACCTTCCGCCGGGCCGCGGCCCAGGTGGATGCCTGGATTGCCCTCATGGGCGGCCGTCCCTTTGGCGACGCGGCGGGTCCTCTGCTGCCCGAGAAGGAATCCACCCAGGCCCAGGGGGAGCAGCTGCGCCAGCCCCTGGAGCTGCTGCTCCGCCTGCTGACGGACCTGGCTCGCCTGCGGACCGGGGAGGCTCCGGCCCTGCTGCCCTGGCGGGAGGCCTTGGCGCCCCTGGCCACGCCTTCACGCGACCTCAAGACCCCGCAGGAGGCCGCATTGCAGGCCCTGCGGCACCTCCCCCGGAACCTCAGCCCCGAGCCTCTGTTGCGGGAAGTGGCGTTGTCCCTGCACGGGGGCCTGGGGTCGTGACCATCATCACCCCCCAGTGGCCTAAAATGGATTCAGGAGTCTTGACTCTTGAACTGGAGATCCCCATGTCTGAGCCCCTTTACGGTCACGACCTGCTGAGCCTGCTGATGGAAAAGGGCGGGACCTGTCAGCTGGAGGACCTGCGCGCCGCGTCCCAGGCCGCCCATGGCGCTGCGGCGACCTACTGCAACTGCTCCGGCGCCACCTTCGACTTCGACGGCGTCATCGCCTTTCTGGGCAGCAAGGGCAAGATCGGGCTGGCCGATGGCGTGATCAGCCTGGGCCCGGCGCCCGCCTGCCAACACTGATCGGACGATTCGGCGGTTGACCGCCCATCAGATCGTAGGTTGTGTAGGATCTCCGGGAGTCCTCTCCCGCCACGGGCCCCATGGAACCCCTTCAAGACACAACCAGCGCGCCGTTCGCCCCCAAACCCTTCCTGATCAAGCTGGGGTTGGGCCTGCTGATCCTGAACCTCCTCGTGTTGTTCATGGCCACAGTCTCCATTCGCCAAAGCTTGCGGAACCACCAGGAACGGGCCTCGGCCACCACCCAGAACTTGGCCCTGGTGCTGGATCGCTTTGTGGCGGACACCCTCAGCAAGGCTGACCTGGCCATCTGGGCCGTGAAGGACGAAGTCGAGCTGCGGGTTCGCCCCAGGGAGGATCACGGGGACCTGGATGCCTTCATTCGGCGCCAGCATGAACGGACGCCAGGCGTGCTGTCCCTGCGCACCACGGATGCCAAGGGTCTGATCAATCACGGGAGTGGACCCACCGCAGGCATCGGTGTGAGCTTGGCGGATCGGGAGCATTTCATCCGGCTGCGGGACGCGCCCGACGCCGGCCTGATGGTCTCGAAACCGGTGGTGGGACGGACCTCCGGAAAGTGGGTGATCATCCTGGCTCGCCGCCTTGAACAGCCCAACCACGGCTTCGCCGGCATGGTCTACGCGGTCATCCCCCTGGAGCAGTTCAGCAAGGCCTTTTCCGCCCTGGACGTGGGGCCGCATGGGTCCGTGGCCCTCCGGGACCTGGACCTGGGGCTCATCGCCCGCTACCCACAGCCCGCCCAGGTCGGCACTGCCATCGGGCAGAAGGTCGTCTCCCGGGAGCTCCAGGCCTTCGTGCAATCCGGAAAGGAGGCGGGCGTGTACCAGGCGCGCACCCCCTTCGATCAGGTCCAGCGCTCCTTCTCTATTCGCCGGGTATCCGGCCTGCCTTTCTACCTGGTGGTGGGATTGGCCGACCAGGACTATTTGAAGGGCTGGCGACGGGAGGTGTTCCAGGCCTGTGTGGAGGTGGCCCTGTTCATCTGCCTGACCCTGGTGGCCTCCTGGTTGATTCACCGGGCCTGGTCGCGGCAGCAGGCCGCCCATACCGATCTGGAGCGGCTCTTCGCCGAGGTCAAGACGCTCGGCGGCATGCTGCCCATCTGCGGGCACTGCAAAAAAGTCCGCGATGACAAGGGCTACTGGAACCAGATCGAGGCCTACCTGAACGAACACACCGACGCCGAATTCACCCACGGCATCTGTCCCGACTGCGCCTTGGAAGTCTTTCCCCGGCAGTCCGGGAAGCATCGCACGCTTTAGAGGCGTTCGTCCCCGGCCTACAATGGGTCTGGGAGATCTCATGAAGCTGCTCCGCATCAACCACCTGGGCATCGCCGCCAGCGGCCTGGAGGAGGCCATGGCCCGCATGGCCAAGCTCTTCGACATGACGGCCGACCACACAGAAGAGGTGGCCGAGCAGAAGGTGAAGACGGCCTTCTTTCCCGTGGGCGAAAGCAGGTTGGAATACCTGGAGAGCACGGATCCCGAAGGGCCTATCGGCAAGTTCCTGGCCAAGCGCGGCCCCGGCATCCACCACGTGTGCTTCGAGGTGGATGATATCGACGCCGCCGTGGTCGGGTTGCTGGCCAAGGGCGTGCGCATGATTGATCAGGCGCCACGCAACGGTGCCCATGGTTGCCGCGTGGCCTTCATCCATCCCGCAGAAACGGGTGGGGTGTTGATGGAGCTGAGCCAGGGGTAGCCCTAGTTAGAAGGGCAGGGTGATTCGGGGCCGGAGGCCTCGTCAACCTTGGTCGGGGGGGTGGGGTCCATGGGGTGTCGGATGCCTCCCTCGGGGGGGCGCTGCCCAGACATTCCGAATGGAGGTCTTCGCCCATGAGTATCCCTTCCACGCCGCCGGTTTCCGGCTTCCTCCTGAGTCGCCGTTCGGCCCTTATGGTGCTGGCCAGCACCCTTACGGCCTTGGCCTGCGGCGGCGGGGGGTCGACAGCGTCCGCATCGGCGCCCCTTCCGCCCCCGCCACCAAATCTTCCGGCACGGCTCACCCTGAGCGGTTCAAAGATGCTCGCTCCCGATGGCACCCCTGTGGTGTTGCGCGGCATGAACGAAGGCACCTGGGGGGAGATGCGGAGCACGGACGCGGCGGCCATCGCGGGGCAGGGCGCCAAGGTGGTGCGCGTGCTCATCCGCTGGTGGGGGCTTTACGGCGGTACGGCTGTGGAAAGCCGGGTGGATGGCTCTCCCGGGCACTTCGATCCGGCGCACCTCGCGCAGTTCCTGAAGGAGATCCAGTGGTGTCTCGATGCGGGGCTTTGGGTGATCCCGGTCATCGATTCGAACTGCGGGCAGAACGGGCTGCAGAACGCGGGCATGGTCAGCTACTGCGATCCCAGCGGCCTCTACCCGGGCGGCCACAACTTCTGGACCGACTTGGCCCAGCGCCAGCTGTTCAAGGAGGCCTGGGTGTACCTGGCGGGGCTTCTCAAGACTTATCCGAACATCGCCTTCTACGAGCTGCTGCCCGAGCCCCTGGCGGGCCGGGACGCCAGCCATGGCGCCGAGGTGTCGGCCTTCTACCAGGAGCTCATGACGGCCATCGAGGATGTCGCGGGGGACACGCGCACGCCCTTCCTCGTGGGTGCGCGGGACGCCTACAACATCAACCTCTGCGATGAGGCCTACATCGCTGCGCCGCGCTGGACGAACCGGGTGGTCTACACCGGCAACCTCTTCATCCATCCCAACGGCACCCAGGCCCAGAACCTGGCCACCATCGACAGCCGTCTTGGTGCGCTGACGGCCATGAAGGCCGCGCGCAATGTGCCGGTGTTCATTCAGCAGTTCGGGGTGCGAACAGCGGATGATCCGGGCCAGTTCTATCTGGATGTCGGCCTCAGTCGCATGAACGCCGCCGGCATCGGCTACACCGGCTGGCAGTGGCGTCAGAACACGCCCAGCCCCGATGAGTACGCCGTGGTGCTCACGGATGCAACCACGGGGGCCGATGTGGTGAAGGCGGGCGTGCTGGCCGTGTACTCGACCTACTGGAAGGCGCCCTAAGTTTGCCCTGCCGGAGCCCTTCGGCCATGCTGGGGCCCATGAACCGTTTATGGATCCGCGTCAGTGGCGCCCCGGCCTGTCCTTTGGATGAGCAGCGGCCCACGGTGTCCCTGGGCCGCGCAAAGGACAATGACCTGGTGGTGGATCACGCGAGCATCTCCCGGCACCACCTGCTCATCATGCTCCACGCGGGCCATGTCGTCCTTCAGGACCTCGGGTCGCTCAATGGCACCCTGGTGAATGGCGAACCCATCACCTCGCCCGTGCTGGTGGACCGCACGGATGAGATCCTGGTGGGGCAGGTATCCATGGTGATCGAAGCCCTGCCGGTGGCCCCGTTGGACATCGAGGAGGACACCGGGATTCCACTGGAGGCTTCCCGGCGTTTTCGGGCCCAGGACTTCCTGAACCAATCCACGTCCATGGGGCTCGTGTCTGCGGAGGTCATGGCCGTCCTTCGGGATTGCAGCCTGCTGCTGGTGCAGGATCAGCCCCTGGAGACCACGCTTTCCGAGCTGCTGGCGCAGGCCTTCACGGTGCTGCAGCCCTCCCGGGGTGCCCTGCTGGTGAAGAACGAGAAGGGGATGCTCCAGCAACTGGCTGGACGCACCGGGCAGGGGAAGGACGTGCCCCTGAAACTCTCCCGGGCCATGATGAAGGCGGCCTTGGATCACGGCGAGGCCATGCTGGTGGAGCGACCCGCGGCGGACACGCGCGTGCCGCCCACCATGTCGATGATCTTCACCGGGCTGTCCTCCATCCTGACGGTGCCCCTGACCCATGGCGGCCAGGTGATGGGGCTCTTCTACCTGGACCGGGGCCCTGGCAAGCCCGTGTTCACGGAGGGGGATCTGGCCTTCGCGTTCATCCTGGGCAACCTGGCGGCGGCCCGCATCCAGGCCATGCGCATGACCCTGGCCATGGCTGAGCGCCAGGCCCAGAACCGGGAAGCAGCCCTGGCCCGGACCCTCCAGCTTCGGCTCCTGCCCCAGCAACGCCACATCACCGAGGGCCGGTTCCAGCTCTCCGCCCGACTTCGGCCTTGCCCTGCGGTCAGTGGTGACTTCTTCGACTACACGCTGCAGGGAGACCGCCTCTACCTCTGCATGGGGGATGTGTCCGGCAAGGGCATTCATGCGGCCGCCGACATGGGCCTGGTGAAGGCCTACCTGAGAGCCCATGCCTCCATCTCCGAGAGCCCCTCGGAGCTGCTTTCCGCGGTGAACGAACGGATTCTCGAAGAGGGGGATTCGGAACTTCTGGTGCGGGCTTTTTGCGCCTTCCTGGATCTGCGCAGCGGGCGATTGAGCTACAGCAGTGCCTCGCACGAACCGATCCTCAAGGTGGGCCCTGGCCAGTCCGTGACCTCTCTGGATGTTCGCCAGGGCCCCACGCTGGGGGTACTCCACGGCGCCGAGTTCGCCCTGCAGTTCGCCACCTTGGCGGCAGGCGAAGAACTGGTGTTCGGTTCCGATGGCCTGCTGCAGGCCCTCAACAGTGGCGGTGTGCCCTACGGACAGCTGCGCCTGCGACAGGCCATTCAAACGTCCCCGTCGACGGATCCCCAGGTCCTCTCTCAAGTGATCCTGGATGCCGTGGATGTGTTCTGCGGCGACGCTGCCCAGGTGGATGACATGGCCCTGTTGGTGGTCCGGGCCATGGCCTAAGGCACCACCGGTCCTGGTTCGAGACGAGACGGAATCCACTCAGAAGCGCAGGGTCGTTTTGAGTTCCACACGACGGCGCTCCATGACCACGTCGTAGTAGGTGTCGGGGTCCTGGGTCGGGTTGTAGTGGCGCTTGTCCCAGAGGTTGTAGACGGTCAGCTCCAGCTTCACGCCCCGCCAGGCACTGTGGTTCCACGTCAGGTTCAGGTCCTGGGTGCTGTACCCGCCCTTGTTGTCCCGGTCCTTCCAGCTTTGGTAGGCCGGGAGAATGGCCGAGTGATAGGTGTAGACAATGGTGCCCTTGGAGGGATCGTAGCTATAGCCCGCGTTCCGCCGGCCCACATGGTTGAAGGCGGTGAACAGGGTGAGGTCCCGGCTGCGCAGGGTCAGCCCGGCATTGGCGGTGTCCCTGGCCACGCTGGAAATGTCCACATGGCCCAGCGGGGTGATGTCATAGCTCCTCACCAGGTGGGCGGCGTTGATGAATCCCGAGATGCTTTGGAGCCAGGCTCCGTGGAACCAGAACTCCGACTGGAGCTCCAGTTCCAGCCCGGCCAGCTTGCGGGGGATGGGATTGCTCTGCCACTGGCTGTCCGCGATGGTGATTTGGGCATCTTTGATGGTGGTGTCGAACCAGCCCAGCTTGACCCGGTGATGGGAGCCCAGGCTCCGGCCATATTCCAGCTCGAAGGTTTCCGCCCGTTCCGGTTTCAGATTCGGGTTGCCCGGTTGAAAACCGTCGAAGCGCACCACGTAGAGCTGCCGGAAAGTGGGGGGACGGAAGGCCTTCCCCCACAGCAGCTTCAAGGCACCGTAATCCGCCGGCTGCAAGACGATGGCCAGCCGGGGCGAGGTCTGTCCGCCGAAGCCCTCGAACTGATCGAACCGAACGCCTGTGGTGATGCCCAGGATTCGGTTGAAGAGATACTCCTCCTCCTGCGCTAAGACCGACCAGTTGGTGGTTCGGGCCACATTCCGGCCCGCGCCTTCGCCGTGTTGCGAGAACCAGGAGTTGTAGAAGTGGAGGAGATGGGTGGGGCTGGGGTTGGCGGGATTCCATTCCTCTTCCAGGTAGGTGGCCTTGGTCTTTTCCACGTTGGCGCCCAGCAGCAGGGAGCGGCCCGGTTGCGGCGACCAGATCCACTGGGAATCCAGGCCGAACACCATGCCTTGTTTGTCCTGATCCTTGACCTGGTTGAGGCTCAGGTCCGCATTCTGGACCACTTCATGGAAGGCGATCTTCGTGTTGTCGAAATAGAATTTGCTGGTCCAGGCCGCGCGCTCCGCTTCCAGCTTGTGGGTGAGGGCGCCCAGGGTGTAGGTGTAGTGGGCATCCCGGGCGTTGAAGATCTCGTGCATGGGGTAGCGGTAGGCGAGGTCCCCATAGGTGAGGTGGAACCCCAGGCCACCGCCGAGGTTGCCGGAAGCCTGGAGGTTTTTCGAGGAACGCGCATTGGTGTTGTCTGAAGGGGCCCCCTTCAGGCCGCGCTCACTGGCGTAGCCGTCGGTCTTGAAGGCCCGGCCGGAATAGAGGATGTTTCTCCCGTTCTCGCCGAGGCCCCCGCCCTGGATAGCCAACTCGGCGGTGCCTTCGCTGCCACCGGTCACCTTCAAGGTCTGGTCGGGCTGATAGTCCTTGGTGTAGATGGAAATGACGCCGCCAAAGGCATTGCCGCCATGCACGGCGGAACCCGGTCCCCGGATCACCTCGATGCGCGTGACATTCTGAAGATCCAACCGTTCATCCGGGGCCCATTCGCTCAGGGTGGCATCCCGTTTGGGCACGCCATCGATCACCAGCAGGACCCGTTCGTTGTAGGTGGTGGTGACGCCACGGATCCAGACCATGAGCACATTGGCGCGGTTATCGGCGACCTGCACGCCGGGGATGCGCTTGAGCAGGTCTGCGAGGGTGCGGGCCCCGGATTCCTGGATGTCCTGGGCGGTGATGATGGTCATCACGCCGGGCGCTTCGCTGGCCGGATGCGAGGTCTTCGTGGCCGAGATGACCGGCGTGTCCATGAGGGCCTTGAGCCTCTGCAGGCCTTCCTCGCCAGGTTCCTGCGAGAACCCCTGAGACGAGCCACAAGCCAAAAGAGAACCCAGGAGGGGCCTCTTCCACAGCACGTGTCTAGTGCCCATAGCGGCCCCCTTGGGCGGGATTCTGACCATCGAATCGGCACAAATACCCTGAGGATGACTATTCTTTCCCGCTAGCCTGTCCAGGCCCCGTCATCGCCTCGATCAGAGGGCAGCCGCCGCAGCGCCTTGGCGGCCATCAATCAGGGAGAATCCATGTCTCGCCGGTCCTTGCTTCCCACCCTCCTTTGTACCGCTGCCTTGCTGGGCCAGTCCGCGCCGCCAAAGGTGCAGCCCCAGATGCTCGTGAGTACGGCCTGGTTGTCGGAGCACCTGAAGGACCCGAACCTGGTCCTGCTCCACGTCGCAGAGACCTTCGCGGACTACAAACGGGGCCACATCCCAGGGGCGCGCTTCCTGGCCACGGGGAAGTTCATCGCCAATGGGGGAACCCTGGGCACCGAGCTCCCCGCCGCAGAGACCTTGGCTAAAACCTTCGGCGAGCTGGGCCTCACCGAGAAGAGCCGCGTGGTTATCTACAGCACGGCCTGGATGCCCAATGCGGCCCGGGCCTACCTGACCCTCGACTACCTGGGCTGGGGCGAGCGGACCGCCCTGCTGGATGGCGGCGTCGAACAGTGGTTGGCAGAAGATCGCCCCGTCACCATGCAGGTGTCGGCCCTCCCGTCAGGTTGGTTCGCACTCAAGGTGAAACCCACCGTGATCGCCACCCTGGAAGACGTGCGGAAGGTGGTGGAAACGGAGCCGGGGAAGGCTGCGTGCCAGGTGTTGGACGCGCGCCCGGCCCGGCGCTACCAGGCAGGGCATCTGGGCGGGGCCGCGAACCTCTACTGGATGGAAACCCTCGTGAGCGAGGAGCATCCGACCTTCCTCGCGCCCGAGAAACTGAGGGAACTACTGGCCTCGCGGGGCCTGCTGCCAGGGAAGAAGGTCATCACCTATTGTGAAGTGGGGCTCCAGGCTTCCCACGACTACTTCCTGCTCAAGTATCTCGGCTATGAAACCGCCCTGTTTGACGGTTCCTACCAGGAGTGGAGCGCCGCCAAGCTGCCGGTGACCGCGGGCGAGGGCAGGTAAGGTCCGTCAGCCGACCCACCCCAGATAGCCCAGCCACAGCGCCCGCCCGAAGAACACGACAATGGGCGTGGCCAGGGCCAGGAAGCAGCCGAAGGGCAGCATCCGAGTGGCGATTCCAGATTTCAGCCACCAGCAGGAAACGCCCTGAGGGGTCTTGTTCCAGGCACGCAGCGTTCTGTTTACTCTGGGCAACTTGGTCGCCATGGATGCCATGGACAGGGGTACCCCGAGGAAAACACCCAGCGCAGCGCCGATGCCAAGGATGCCGAGCATGGGAGCCCAGCCCCAGAAGGCGCCCAGCCAGGCCAGCATCTTGAAGTCGCCCATTCCCATGGCCGCTTCGATGGGCCTGTTGCCCATTCGCGTTGATACGGCGTTACGAATGACCACATAGGCCCGTTCAAAGAACCAGGGCACGCCGTAGCCCACGCACAACCCGATGAGGCTGGCCTGCCAGGTGACGGCAGGTTCGAAACCGCCATAGGCGGGCGCAGGCTGCAGGCCATTGTGGAAGGCCAGGGCTTCGAGGATGGCGCCGGGGGCCGTCCAGACTTTCACGAGCGTTTCGGGGCGGAAGAGCTGGGGCAGGGTGAGCAGCACTCCCAAGGCCATGAGGGGAAACTGGATCACATCCGGCAGCATCATCTCGGTGAAATCCGTGAAGAACAGCACCAGGAGCGCGTAGCCGCACACGATTCCCTTGAACCAGATGAGTGTGCCGAAAGGGAAAATCCAGGGCGAGGCGGCAAAGAGGAGACTGGCCAGCAGCTCCACCAGCGGATAGCGCAGGGGGATCTTCCAGCCGCAGCAGGCGCACTTCCCCCGCAGCCACAGCCAGCCGAGCAGGGGCACGTTGTGCCATGGCTTGATCTGGGCCTTGCAGCCCGGGCAGTGGCTGGCCTTGGTGACCACGTTGCGGTCGGCGGGCTCCTCCTGGGGTAGGCGATGGATGAGCACATTGCCAAACGACCCCACGATCAGGCCGAAGGGGGCCAGGAGCAGGGACAGCATCCAGGGGGGGAGATCCAGAAAGGGCATGGCTCCACGATAACGGGAGCTTCTGACCCTTTCACGGCAGAATGAAGTAAGTCTTCCCGGAGTTCCCGTGATCCGTTCCCTGCTCTGCATCCTGGCCCTGGCCCTTCCTGCGCTGGCCCAAGCTCCCGTGGCGAAGGCCGCCAAACCCGCTAAAACATCCAAAACAGTCGCCGTTCCCGCCGCCGCCCCGGTGGCCGCCCCAGCCCCAGAGCCCGTGCCAGTGCCCGTCGTCAAACCCCGGGTGCAGCTGCTCACCAGCTACGGCCCCGTGGTGGTGGAGCTGGAGCCGGAACTGGCACCCAAGACCGTGGCGAACTTCCTTCAGTATGTGAAGGACGGCTTTTACAAGGGCACCATCTTTCACCGGGTCATCGACGGCTTCATGATCCAGGGCGGCGGCATGCTGGAAAACCTGGAGGAGAAACCCACCCGAGAAGCGGTCTACAACGAGGTGGGCAATACCTTCAAGGCCGGGCTGAAGAACAGCCGGGGCACCATCGCCATGGCCCGCACATCCAATCCCCACAGCGCCTCGTCCCAGTTCTACATCAACCTGGCGGACAACCCCAGCCTGGATCCCCGCGGCCCCGGTGAAGAGGGCTTTGGCTACTGCGCCTTCGGCCGGGTGATCTCGGGCATGGAGGCCGTGGACAAGATCTCCAAGGTGCGCACCGAGTGGCGTCGCGGCATGGGCGACATCCCCCAGTTTGCCGTGTTCATCAAGGACGCGACCCTGCTTCCCGCTCAGTAGGCCCATGGCCAACCGTCCCCTCCTGAGGCCCTGGATCGTCTGGATCCTCGGCGGTTTGGCCCTGGCCTTCTCCGTGGTCCTCTGCTTTGTCCTGGCCCCCTTCGTGGGCGGCCGCCGGGCCTTCTGGCTCATCGCGCCGCGCTACATCCGGGGCACGGCCTGGGCCTTCGGCATCCGCCGGAGTCTGGAGGGCTGGGAGACCCTGCCCCCGGGCATTCGGGAGGGCACCCAACCGGCCATTTTCGTGGGGAACCACGCATCGCTATTCGACCCGCCGTTGATGATTTCCACCCTGCCCTGCTGCCCGGTCTTTGTGGCCAAGCGGGAACTCATCCGGGTGCCCTTCCTGGGCTGGGTGATCTGGCTGGCGGGTTTCATCTTCATCGATCGGAGCCGCATCCAGGCCTCGCGCCGAAGCCTGCAGGAGGCCGCTGAGCGCATCCGCGCCGGGCAGAGCATCATCGCCTTTCCGGAAGGCACCCGCAGCCTGGATGGTCGTTTGTTGCCCTTCAAAAAGGGCGTCTTCAACCTGGCCTTCGAGGCGGACGTGGCCGTGGTGCCCTTCGCCATCCACGGTGGCGCGGAAGTGCTGCCCAAGGGCACCTGGCGGGTGAAGGGAGCCCCCTATCGGATCTGTGTGGGCGAACCCCTAGAACCCGGCGCCTTCAAAGATGCCGACGCCCTTCGGCAGGCGGCCGAATCAGCCGTGGCGGGGTGGCTCGGCACCACCCAGCGCTGAGCTCACTTCACGCCACTCACCAGATAAAGCTCGCTGAGCTTCTTTTCGTAGGTGAAGGCGAACACTTTGGCATCTAGTGACATGAAGACGCCGCGCGTCTGCAGGTGGCCTGCGGCATCCGGGGGCGTGAAGGCCAGCGCCCCCTTGCGTGCGCCGGTGGCCAGGTCGACCCGGGTGAGGATGACGGGCAGGATGGAGAGTTCTGGGCGGACGTACACGGCTTTTCCATCGCCGCTCCAGCCGATGACCCGTTCGCCCTCGCGCATGCCGAGGATGGGCCTGGGTTCTCCACCGGGAAGCGGTTGAATGAACCAGTCCCTGCCATTGCCGGAGACGATGAGGCTGTGATGGTCGGGGGCGAGGGGCGCGAGGCCGGCCCAGATCTCCGCCAATCCCTCGCGGGTCACGATTCGGGGCTCTCCGCCCCGGCGGTCGAGCAGCACCCAGTGATCCTTCCCGTCCATGGCCAGGCTGGCCAGGACACGCTGATTGTCATCGAGGAGGAAGGCGTAGCCGATGGGCACCGCCCCCTTGGGCAGGGCCACGGCGATGGGGCGGCCCAGGCCGGTGGGCACGAAGAGCGCGAACCGGGCGCGGGCCTTGGGATCATCCAGTTCCGCAGCGGAAAGCCCCGCCCCTTGGTAGGCGCCGGCCCAGGCTGGATCGAGGTCCTTGGCTCTTTGCGTGCCCGTGTCCATGTGAACCCAGCTTCCGTCGGAGGAGACGGAATCGGGGGCGCCGCGGCCAATGCGCAGGGGGGGGCCGCCGTCGGTGGGTCGCAGGTAGGCCTCATCCACGCTGGTGCCACCGTCAAGAGCTGGGGATTCCAGCAGCAGCAGGCTGCGGCCGTCGGCGCTGAGGCCGAAGGCCTGGGTGCTGCCCAGGATCGAGAGGTCCCGCACGCGGTCCTCGCCGGCCCGCTGCACGAGCACGCCGCGGCGCGCCTGGTGCTGCACCAGGAGGACCTGACCCTGGGCGGAGACATCCATGAGCTGTTGATGGCCTTGGCCCCGCCAGAGGAGGCGTCGCTGGCCATCCAGATTCAAGGCCCAGAGGGCCGTCTGATTTCCCACGAGTTCAGAGAACCAAATGTCCTTCTCGGAGCCCCAGGCGAGACCCGAGAGGGTGTTCCCGTTGATGTCTCCTGCCTGCGTGAAGAGCACCCGGCGCTGACCGGCCCGATCGAAGGTGACGATCTGGGTTTGTGTTCTCGCATCGGAATCCACCAGGGCCAGCAGGGCGCCATCCCGCGAGAGTCGGGCATGGAAGAGGCTCTGGGTCTGGGTGTGCCCCTTGATGACGTGCCTGCCGGGCGGGAATTCCAGGGCGATGGTGTCGCCCGCGGTGGAGATGGTGATCAGGCCCTCGCCGTCCCAGGCCACTTCCGTGACTTCTTCCTGCAGCTCACGCATGGCGCCGCCGCCCCCAGGGGCGCGGGCCAGGGTGCCGCGGTAGCGCCCGCTGATCCAATGCCGGGGCCGGTGGAGGAAGGCCACTTCACTGCTGCCGGACACGCCCAGTAGCAGGGCGTCCGTGAGGCCCACGGGCTTGGGTTCCGTGGCGCCGGGTCGGAGTACGAAGATCTCGGGCCGCCCCCCCGCCAGGCGCTGGGAAAAGTAGATGGTCTGTCCGTCAGGTCCGAAACGGGCGGCCTCGATGGTGCCGGGCACGAAGTTGAGGCGCTGGAAGCTGGGGAAGGGGGCGGGTTCACGCAGGCGCAGCAGCTGAGTGAAGGACAAGGCCAGGCCCAGGATGAGCAGGAGGGCCAACCCGGCCCCGAAGGCCTTCCAGGGGCGTGTGCGGGCCACGGGCAGGCCCTGGGCGGGCTCCACGGGGTAGACCGATGAGCTGTTGATCTGCTGCAGTCCATAAGCCAGATCCTGCATGGATTGGAAGCGGTGGTCGGGCTCTTTTTCGAGGCAATGGAACGTGAGCCGCTCCAGGACCACGGGCACCTGTGCCTTGGGATTGGCCTCGTCGAAGGGCCGGGGATCCTTCTGCAGGATGGCGCTCAGGGCCTCGACGCCCGAGGGGGCCTGGAAGGCCCGCACGCCGCAGAGCATTTCGTACAGTACGGCGCCGAAGGCGAAGACATCGGCCCGGTGGTCGGCCGGTTCGCCCCGCACCTGCTCGGGGGCCATGTAGCCCACGGAGCCGAGGATGGTCCCGGCATCGGTGATGGGGCGCCCGGGGGCATCGCTTTCCACTTCTTCCGTGGGAATGTCGGAATGGCTGCCGCTGGAATGGGCCCAGGTCGGCAGCTGCTTGGAGAGCCCGAAATCCAGCACCTTCACCCGGCCTTCGCGGGTGAGGAAGATGTTCTCGGGCTTGATATCGCGGTGCACGATGCCCTTGGCGTGGGCCGCCGCCAGGCCTGCGGCCATCTGCTGGGCGATGTCCAGGGCCTTGCGGAGGGGCAGGGGGCCGATCCGCAGGCGATCCCTGAGGGAATCGCCCTCCAATAATTCCATCACGGCATAGACGTGCTCGCCCTGGCGGCCGAAATCGTAGATGCCGAGCACGTTGGGATGGTTGAGCGCGGCCACAGCCTTGGCTTCCCGCTCAAAGCGCGAGAGCAGGTCGGCCTTCGCGACGAGGGAAGGGGGCAGCACCTTGATGGCCACCAGGCGATCCAGCTTGGGGTCGAGGGCCCGGTACACCTCGCCCATGCCACCGGCTCCGATCTGCGCCTGCAGTTCGTAGGGGCCTAGCCGTGTGCCAACAGCAAGGGGCATGTGTTCACCCGAAGGGAAAGAAACTATGCCACGAGTTGCAGGCGGTGATTAACGAAGACCCTCCAGCAGGAACAGCTCGCTGAGTTTCTTGTCGTAGGTGAACGCGAACGATTTCGCATCGGGCGTAATGAACACCCCCCGGGTCTGCAGGTGGCCCACGGGATCGGGCAGGGTGAAATCCATGAGCTTCCGCCGCGCCCCGGTGGCCAGGTCGATGCGGGTGAGGGTGACGGGCAAGACTGAGAGTTCGGGTCGTACATGGATGGCCGTGCCATCGGTGCTCCAGCCCAGGATGCGCTCACCGGGCTCCAGGCCACGGATGGGCTGGGGTTCTCCGCCCGCGACGGGTTGGATGAACCAGTCCTTCGAGTTCCCGGACACGATGAGACGGGTGCCATCCGGCGAGATGGGGAAGAGCCCGGCGTAGAAGAGGCCCAGGCCTTCCCGGGTGAGGATGTGGGGCGTGCCGCCCTTCCGGCTGAGGAGCACCCAGTGGTCATGCCCCTTCACGGTGAGGGTGGTAACGGCGTGCTGCTCATCCGCCAGGAGGTAGGCATAGCCGGGATCTTCGAAGCCAGGCGGCAGGGGGATGGCGAAGGGGCGCCCCAGTCCCGTGGGCACGAAGAGGAGGAAGCGAGCCCGGGCCTTGGGATCGCCCATGGCCTTGGGATCCAGACCGGCATCCTGAAGGGCGGAGGCCCAGGTGGGGTCGACATCCTGGCTGTCGAGGGCCGCGATCTCCATATGTACCCAACGGCCATCCGCCGACAGGCTTTGGGGCAGGCCCCGCCCCAACTTCAGGGCCTGGCCGCCCCCCGTGGGGCGTAGGTAGACGGAATCCTTGGCCGTGCCGCCTTCCATGATGGGCGATTCCAGCAGCAGCAGGCTGCGGCCATCGGCGCTCAGGCCCTTGGCCTGCGTGTTTCCGAAAATGGATAGATCGGTGGGTTGGGCCTCGCCGGCCTTCTGGGCCAGCACGCCCCGGCGCACCTGGTGCTGGGCCAGGAGGATGCGGCCTTCGGGGGACACGTCCATCAACTGGTAGTGGCCCGCCCCCCGCCAGAGGAGCCGCTGCTTGCCCGTCATGGAGAGGGCCCACAGCACAGTCTGGTCGCCCTGCAACTCGGAGACCCGCAGGTCACCATCGGGGCCCCAGGCAAGACCTGTGAAGGTATCGCCGTTGCTATCCCCCTCCTTGGTGAACAGCACCTGCCGTGTGCCAGCGCGGTCGTACAGGATGATCTCGGACTTGGTGGTGGCATCGGAATCCCGCAGGGCCAGGCGCTGCCCGTCCCTGGAAAGGCAGAGCAGACCCAGGGTGCGCGAGGACCAGCTGCCCGTGAGCAGCTGCTTGCCCGCAGGGAACTCGAGGTGAAACTGCACGCTGGAATCCACGCTGAGAGTGGCCATGCCCTCGCCATCCCACGCGGCCTCGGCCACATTTTCCATCAGCTCCCGCTGGGCGCCGCCACCGCCGGGCGCCCGGGCCAGCAGGCCCTGATAGCGGCCGCCATGGCGGAACCGGGGGGCGCGCAGGAAGGCGAGTTCATTGGTGGGCGAGACACCGAGCAGAAGGGCATCCTGGATGCCCAGGGCCTTGGGCTCCGTGGCCCCGGGGTGGATGACGAAAAGCTCGGGCCGCCCTCCGGCCACCCGCTGAGAGAAAAAGACGGTCCGACCATCAGGGCCGAAGCGGGCGGCTTCCACGGTGCCCGGTACGAAGCTGAGACGAAGGAAGGAAGGCAGCGGGGCCGGTCCGCCCAGATGCAGGCGGTTGGCGGCCCAGAGGCCCACGCCCACCAGTACCATGGCCATGGCGCCCAGGCCCAGCAGTCGCATCGCACCGCCCTTGGTGGCAGCCCGGTTCCAGGGCGCCAGGGAAGGGGCCGCAGAGGTGGTGGTGAGGTTCTGTAGGTCGTAGGCCAGGTCCTGCATGGATTGGAAGCGGCGGAGGGGCTCCTTTTCCAGGCAGTGGAAGATGAGGCGTTCCAGCGCGGGCGGCACTTGGATGTGGGTGGCGGCGAACTCCGGTGGATCCTCCTGCAGGATGGCCGTGAGCGTTTGCACGCTGGTATCGGCCTTGAAGGCCTGTCGGCCGCTCACCATTTCGTAAAGCACGGTGCCAAAGGCGAAGATGTCCGAGCGGTGATCGGTGGCCTCGCCCCGCACCTGCTCGGGGGACACGTAGCCCACGGTGCCCATGAACATACCCGCCGCCGTGCGGGGTCCGCCGGAGCCGCTGGTGGCCAGCGTGGGCAGGTGGGTCTGGCCGCTGAGGTTGGCCTCCGTCTGGGTGCCCGACCGGGGCGAGGCGCCGCCCATCCATTCGGGCAGCTGCTTGGCCAGACCAAAGTCGAGCACCTTCACCCGGCCTTCCCGCGTGAGGAAGATGTTCTCGGGCTTGATGTCCCGGTGGAGGATGCCCCGGGCATGGGCCGCCGCCAGGCCTTCGGCAATCTGCTGGGCGAACTCGACCACTTTTCGGGGGGAGATGGGGCCGGCCTTCAGACGGTCGCGGAGGGACTCGCCTTCCAGGAGTTCCATCACGGCGAAGGTCTGTTCGCCCTCCCGGCCGAAATCATAGATGCCCAGGATGTTCGGGTGGTTGAGCGCGGCCACGGCCTTGGCCTCCCGTTCGAAACGGGCCAAGAGGTCGCCGCTCTGGGCCAGATTCGAAGGCAGCACCTTGATGGCCACGAAGCGATCGAGCTTGGGATCGCGGGCCTTGTAGACCTCGCCCATGCCCCCGGCCCCGATCTGGGCAAGCACGTCATAGGGGCCGAGGCGGGTGCCAGGGTCAAGCGGCATGCACGTCTCCGGGAATGGAACGATCCGTTGGACTAGAAGTGGTTAGCGGATTCTATCCAAATTTGCCCAAAGCGCGCCCGGCTCAGTTGATGATCTTGATGGGTGGCGGCGGTCCCTGGGGCCGCTGCCGGTCCTTGGGGATGAAGAGGGCGCCGAGGATAGAGGCCACCACACTGGAGACCAGGGCGCCGAAGACGCCGGCCCAGAAGCCGCTCACGGTGAAGGTCAGGCCCAGCTTGGCGGAAAGCGAACCCGCCAGCCAGAACACCAGGCCGTTGATGACGAGGCTGAAGCAGCCGAAGGAGCAGGCCATGGGCACGATGGCGATGACCTTGAGGAAACTGCCCACGGTGGTGTTCAGGGCGGCCAGGATCACCGCGACGATGAGCAGGTCGAGGAAGGTGCCGTGGTCCAGCCCCTTGATGACAGAGCAGGCCACCAGCAGGCCGATGGCGGAAAAAACGAAGCGCAGCAAGACACTCATGAGGGCATCCCGTCCTTTTCGTTGGCCTGGGTGATGACGCTGCCTGGGGGCACGCTGTGGGTGAGCCACACGTTGCCGCCGATGGCCGAGCCCTGGCCTAGCGTGATGCGGCCCAGGATGGTGGCGTTGGAGTAGATGATGACGTCGTCCTCCACCACGGGATGGCGGGGCACGCCCTTGATGGGGTGGCCTTCCGCATCGAGGGGGAAGCTCTTGGCGCCCAGGGTCACGCCCTGGTAGATCCGCACGTTGCGGCCGATGACGCAGGTCTCGCCGATGACGACGCCGGTGCCATGGTCGATGAAGAAGCATTCGCCGATCTGGGCGCCCGGATGGATGTCGATGCCCGTGAGGCTGTGGGCCTGTTCCGTGATCATGCGGGGCAGGAGGGGCACGCCGAGCTTCAGCAGCTCGTGGGCCAGGCGCTGGTTGGTGATGGCCAGGAGGCCGGGATAGGAAAAGAGCACCTCTTCAGGGCTGGTGGCGGCAGGATCGCCTTCGAAACCCGCCTCGATGTCCGTGGCCAGCAGACGGCGCACCTCGGGCAAGCGGGCCAGAAAGGCCCCGGCCAGTTCCAGGGAGCGGTCGCCGCATTCGGTGCAGGTGGGATCGGAGGCCATGAGCCCGCGTTGGATCTGATCGGCCAGCCCGTGGTGGACCCGGTCCAGGTGGGCGCCCAGGTGGTAGCGCAACGTCTCGGCCTTTAATTCCGAGGCGCCGAAATAGCCCGGGAAGAGCAGCGCCCGCAGTTCCTCCACCAGGGCCGCCAGGGCCGTGCGCGAGGGGAATTTTCGCCGACCCAGGGGCATCTCCGCCAGGGTGGTCGAGGCCTCGGCCAGGGCCTCGACGACGGCATGGAGGTCGGGGGGGGCTGGGATCGCGTGATCCATGGGGGCTCCAGGGGGCGTAAACCCAAAGAATAGCGCCACCCTTCTCCCTGCGTGTGGTTCTGGAATTCAAGGGGCCTGGGAGGCCTACCGAACCACTGGTCATGGATATTCGGCTGGGTCAGGAGCGCGTTGAGGCCTACTTCAAAACCTTCAATTCGGGGGATGAGGCGGGGCACTTCGGCCTCTTCCATCCCGACGTGGTCTTCTTCGGGTCCGGGAGCGGGGAGGCCGTGGGCATCGTGGCCATTCGAGGGGTGTTCCAGGCCGCCAAGGCCGCTCTGGATTTCCTCGAGATGCACCCCTTGGAGGTCTTCGGAATCCACCCGGAGATGGCGGTCCGGGTGGAGTTCCGAGGGCACGCCAAACGGTTTCCGGCCATCATCGTCTTCCGTTTCGATGAAGCCGGGTTCATTCGCCGCCTGTCAGTGATCTACAACCTCAAGGAGGCTTTCGCCACGAGCTGAGGGCTGGTCAGTAGGTCCACGTCAGGGCGCAGCCGGTTTCCTTGGCCAGCTTCTCCGCAAGGTCGGGATCATGCTTCAGGCGCAGGTCGTGCCCTGCCTTGACCCGGGCTACCAGCCCTTCCTTCGAACGGTATTCGAAGGTCACGGGCAGGTCGCCCTTGTGGTTGGCGAGGAGGCTGGCCATGCGGGGCGGGCATTCGCTCGGGGGCAGGCGCACCAGGGCGCCGGTGAAGCCCAGGCCCTGGAAGCCCTCCAGCGGCTCCATGAGCGTGGCGAAGATTTTCACCACGGTCTGTTCCTCTTCCTCTTCGCCCTCAACGCCATTGCCATTGCTTTGGATCGTCTCCACCCGCAGCTCGCCGGTGATGCGCAGCATGGCCTCGGGCACGGCCAGGTGGCGGAAGCGCTCGAAGGGCCGCCCGCCGGGCTTCTTGGTGACGGGATCCCACTTGCTGGCCATGAGCAGTACTTCCATCTTGCCCGCCAGATCTTCCACCACGAGGATGGCCCAGGGCTCGCCCTTCTGGTTGGTTTTGAAGGCCACCGTGGACACCATGGCGCCGATGGTGACTTCGTTGCGATCCTTCAGGCGGCCCGAGGTGGCATCTTCCATGACCTTGGCCAGGGTGCCATGGGTGTGGACCTGGATGGCATCGGCGAATTCCTCGAGGGGATGGCCGCTCACGAAGAGGCCCAGCACTTCGCGCTCGGCGGCCAGGCGGGTCTTGCGATCCCAGGGTTCGATGTTTTCCGGCACGCGCCAGTCTTCGCTGAGGGAAGACATTTCCGCATCGTCGAAGAGGCTGGTCATGCCCGTGTCTTCGCTGCCCCGCGAGGCGCAGGAGACGGCATCAGGCAGGCCCTGCAGCAGGGCTGCCCGGTTGGGTTCCAGACTGTCGAAGGCGCCCGCCTTGATGAGGGATTCCCATACCTTGCGGTTGGCCTTCTGGAGATCGGTGCTCTTCAAAGCATGGAACAGATCCTTGAAGCGGCCTTCTGTTTTGCGCGCCTCCAGAATGGCCTGCAACGCGGCATCACCGAGTCCCTTCACCGCTGCAAATCCGAACCGGATTTGCAGATCGCCGGTCGCCGTGAAATCCAGCGCCGATTCGTTGATGTCGGGGCCCAGGACTTCGATGCCACCCTCGCGGCAGTTCTGCACGTACTTGGCCACGTCATCGGTGCGGCCCGACTTGGTGGAGAGCAGACCGGCCATGAATTCGACCTTGAAGTTGGCCTTCAGGTAGGCGGTCTCGTAGGCCACCATGGCGTAGGCCGCCGAGTGGCTCTTGTTGAAGCCGTAGCCCGCGAAGAACTCGATCAAGTCGAAGAGCTCGGCGACCTTGGCCTTGTCGTAGCCCCGCTTGGTGCCTCGTTCGATGAAGCTGGTCTTCTCCTTCGCCATCTTCTCCTTGTCCTTCTTGCCCATGGCGCGGCGGAGCATGTCGGCCTCGCCGAGCGAATACCCGGCGATGAGGCTGGCGATCTGCATGACCTGTTCCTGGTAAAGGATCACGCCGTAGGTGGGAGAAAGAATGGGTTCGAGATCCGCGAACATGTAGGTCACGGGCTCGCGGCCGTGGCGGCGTTCGACGTAAGTCGTGCCCATGCCCGCGCCCAGGGGGCCGGGGCGGAAGAGCGCGTTCAGCGCGATGAGATCGTCGAAGCGGTCCGGGCCCAGCTGGCGCAGCAGCTGCTTCATGCCGCCGGATTCGAACTGGAAGACGCCATCGGTATCACCGGCCGAGAAGAGCTCGAAGGTCTTCTTGTCATCGAAGGCCCGGATGGTGGTCATGTCCTTGGGCTGGCCGTGGCGCCGCGCGATCACTTCCTGCGTCTTCGCGATCTGCGTGAGCGTTTCCAGGCCCAGGAAGTCCATCTTGAGCAGGCCCGCTCGCTCGGCCTCCACCATGGTGTACTGCACCATGACTTTTTTATCTTTATCCATGCTGAGCGGCGCGAACTGCGTGAGTTCGTCCGGCGCGATGATGACGCCTGCGGCATGCACGCCGGTGTTGCGAGCCAGGCCTTCGAGGCGGGCCGAAATATCGAGGATGTTTTTTACTTCGGGATCGCTGTTGTACAGCTCGCGCAGCTTGTCGCTCTTCTCCAGCGCCTCGCCCACGGTGATGGGCTTGCCGGGCTCTTGGGGCACCAGCTTGGTGAGGTTGTTGGCGAAGGCGAAGTCCTTCTCGAACACGCGGGCCACATCCTTGATGACGGCCTTGGTCTTGAGCTGGTTGATGGTGACGATGCTGCTCACCTTGTCCTGGCCGTATTTCTCAGTCACATAATCGATGACGCGCTGGCGGCCATCGCGGCAGAAGTCGATGTCCACGTCGGGCATGGACACGCGTTCCGGGTTGAGAAACCGCTCAAACAGCAGGTCGTACTGCATGGGATCGATGTCCGTGATCTTCATGGACCAGGCCACGATGCTGCCCGCCGCCGAACCACGGCCCGGGCCCACGGGCACGCCCATCTCCCGGGCCTTCCGGATGAAATCCCACACCAGCAGGAAGTAGCCCGGGAAGCCCATCTTGAGGATCATGTCCAGCTCGAAGGCCAGGCGTTCGCGGTACTTTTCCTCGGCATGTTTGAGCGTGCCCAGCTGCCACAGGGGACGGCATTCCACCAGGCGCTGCTCGAAGGTTTCCTTGGCCACATGCACGAAGTAGGATTCCAGATCGAAGCCGCTGGGCACGGGAAAGCGCGGCGTGACGGGCTTGCGCGTGATGGGGAAGAGATCTACCTTGGCGGCGATCTCCAGCGTGCGCTCCAGGTATTCCGGGTTACCTGGGAACACGGAGCGCATCTCCTCGGGCGTCTTTACGTAGAACTGATCGGTGGAAAAGCGCATGCGCTTTTCCTTGGCCTTGGTGGTCTTCGTGCCGATGCAGAGCAGCGTGTCGTGCAGGTCCGCATCCTCGTGGTTGAGGTAATGCGAATCGTTGGTGGCCACCAGGGGGATGCCCAGCTTCTGGGCCAACTCCATCTGGAAGGGGATGATCTCCTTTTCCTTGTCGAAGCCCTGGTCCTGGATCTCCAGGTAGAAGTCTTCACCGAAGATGTCGCGGAAATCCCGGGAGACCTTTTCCGCCTGATCCAGGCGGTTCTGGAGGATGCGGGCCTGTACTTCACCGCCCAGACAGGCCGAGAGCGCGATGAGGCCTTCGCTGTGCTCGCGGAGGATGTCCTTGTCGATGCGCGGCTTGTAGTAGAAGCCTTCGGTGAAGCCCGCCGACACGAGCTTTGAGAGGTTCGTGAAACCCACGGAATTCTTCGCCAGCAGCACCAGGTGGTAGCCCGCATCGCGGGATCCGCTGGGGTCGACGCAGTCCTCCAGGCCCTCATCACCCGTGGTGTTCTTGGCTTCGAGCTTGCGGTCAAAACGGGTCTTGGGCGCCACGTAGACTTCGCAGCCTAGGATGGGCTTCACGGCCCAGTTGCCCTCGGCGTCCTGGGTTTTTTCGCAGGCGTCGAAAAGCTTCATCATGCCGAACATGTTGCCGTGGTCGGTGACGGCCACGGCGGGCATGCCAGAGGCCCGGCACTTCTTCACCAGATCGGGAATGCGCGTGAGGCCGTCGAGCAGGGAATGTTCGGTGTGCAGGTGGAGATGGGCGAAGCTCACGCGGCACCTCCGCCTAGCGCACGCTGCGCGTGCTCCGGCGCGCTCCGCTTGCCGAGGCGACGTACGACCCCGGGCAACGTCCGCGTTGCCTGGGGGAGCCTCCCTCTGCCGCGCCCTTCGGGCTTCGGCTTCGCCAAAGTGGTCATTCGCTCATGCTTCATACTCATGGGCCCATTCTCCGATGGATGCCGTCCATTTGGGCAAGTCCACCAGACACAGCCCCTCAGTGCCGGGACAGCAGCTGTTCCAGCATCTGCTGCAGGGTTTCCTCCGAAGCCCCTGGTTCCAGCCGGGCATGGGGCCCCTTGGTGGTGGGGCCACCAATCTGAATCCAACGGGGCCGGCGCCTCAGCAGGTCATCTTCCCGCCAGACGGAGAGGATACTCGGTTCCCGGGCCCATAGCAGCACGCTCGGGTAGGGGCCTTCCCGGGGCGGCACCGTGGCCCAGAGGTGCACATCGGCGCCCCAGGCGCGCAACAGGTGGAGCATGCGATCGTTCTCGTCGGGATCATCCATCCCTAACCCCACCGTCCAGCCGGACAGGAAGCCATGGGCGCTGGACTGCTCATTCTCTTCCCGTTCGTACCAGCCCAGGCGTTCGCGCTCGTAAAGAGCCCGGCTCTGGATCCGGTAGGTGGCGCCATCCGAACCCAGCAGCCGCAGGTCGGGGGCCGCCTGGACCTTGTCCGTCCAGTGGGCGCCAAAGAGCCGAACCATGGCGGGCATGGGACGATCAGTACGGAAGGCCTGGCCTGGGAGCAGGCTCTGCCAGGTCGTCACCTCGGATTCCGACAGCTTGATACGGGCCTCCATGCCGTTGACCACCATCCACTGCCAGGACGTGCCGATGGCCATGGCCAGGATCAGGAGGCTGAAGCCCGACAGGCGGATCTTCAAGTCAAAGAGGCTGAGGGCGGCGATTTCAACCACCACGGGCAGGGTCACACCCAGACAGCCCAGGAAGAGTTTCCGCCCCATGAGATCCCGATCCTGCCGGGCTCGAAGGATCCATACAATCAAGGCGCCGCAACCCAGGAGATATACGACATTGGCGGCATTGTGCAGGGCCGAATCCCAGAAGCCGGGGTGGGGCAGGGCCAGGTTTCGGACGTAATTCGGGATCATGGCTACGCCAACCCAGATCGAAAACCTCCGAGGAACATGGTTGGGGAAGAGCAGGCCTAGGGCGGTGCAGAGGGCGACGAAGCCGAAGGTCACCAGCATGCTCTGGGCGCGATCCACCAGGTCAGGGTTGATCGAAGGCAGGGTACCCACAGCCAGCACGCCATGGCGCAGGCCCACCAGGAGGCAGGTGAGGGACAGCCAGCCCATCATCTTGTCCCGGCGTGAGAGGGCATCGGCGCCAAAGCTCACAAATAGGGCAATGAGAGCCCCGGTCTGCAGGGCATCGAGGAAAGGCCAGTCCAGGAGTTGCATGCAGGAGTATCCGGGTGGTGGGAGGATGATGGCTGTACAGCCTAATCCATAACGGGGGCCGCTTCGTAGCCGCCTTCATCCTGGAGTCCATTTTGATTGCTTTCGAAAACCTGGAAGTGCGCTACGCCAGCATGGCCGCACCCGCCTTGAAGGGACTGACCCTGTCCCTGGACCGGGGTATCGTGGGCCTGCTGGGCCCCAACGGCGCCGGCAAGTCCACCCTGCTGAAGGCCCTGCTGGGCCTTCTAACACCCTCTGCGGGCTCGGGAACGGTGCTCGGCGTACCCCTGGGCGGCGCCGAATCGGCCCGACTGCGGGCCCGCATCGGCTACATGCCTGAGTACGACGCGCTCATCGAGGATGCCTCGGCCTATGAGCAGGTGGCCTTCTGGGGCGAACTGAGCGGCCTGGCGCCGGAAGCCTCCCGGGATCGCGCCCATGAAGTGCTGTATTTCGTGGGCCTGGATGAATCCCGCTACCGCCCGGTGAGCGGCTATTCCACGGGCATGCGCCAGCGCGTGAAACTGGCCCAGGCCCTAGTACACAGCCCCGAACTGATCTTCCTCGACGAACCCACCAACGGCCTCGATCCCGACGGCCGGCGCCGCATGTTGGACCTGGTGCTGCGGGTTCACGCCGAGCTGGGCACGGGCGTTATCCTGGCCTCGCATCTGCTGGCGGATGTGGAACGCGTCGCCGATCAGTTGGTGATTCTTGACCAGGGCCAGCTCAAGGCCGCGGGTTCCATGGCGGGTCTGCGCAAGGCCCTGGCCAGGCGGGTGGAGCTGCGTTTCCTGGATCCGTTGAATGCCACGCAGGAGGCCGCGCTCGTCGAATTGGGCACGGTCCTCGAGGCTCGCAATGGCCTCTATGACTTGGAGCTGACGGACGTCGACCCTAAGAGAACCTTCCGCTGGGCCGAGACTCAGGGCGCCACCCTGATCCAGGTCACGCCACGCCATGACCGTTTGGATGAAGTGCTGCTGCGAGCCCTGCATCCGGATGATGTTGTCCGGGGGACCGGCCTGCGGCCTACACCCCCGGAGCCCCCGCGTCCGGACCAGGCAGAGCCTGTTTCGGACTTCACATCCACCTCCAGTACCTCTGAACGCCAGGAGCGCTGAGATGCCCATCTACGCTCCCACCCTGCCGCCCGCGCCGGATCTCCACCATGGCCATCCCCCGGCCCTGGTGCTCATGCGCTTCGACTTCACCCGGCTTTGGCGCCAGAAGATCGGCCGCTTCTTCGGCTTCGCCTTCCTCATGGTGCTCATCATCAAGGTGGCGCGCATTTACATGGAGCACCTGTTCCAGACCAACCAGACCTTCAAGCAGATGCAGGATTTCGCGAAGACCATCCTCACCCAGGGGGCGGACTTCCAGGCAGATCTCTTGAATCCGGCCTGCTACCTGCTCTGGTTCCTCGTGGCCCTGGTGGGCGGTGGTCTGGTCGCTCGTGACACGCTCTACCGCGTGCGTCCGCTCATGTATGCCCATCCCGTGGCGCCCAAGGACTACCTGCTCGCCAAGCTGGGCTTCGCCTCGCTGCTGCCCTTCATCATCCTGCTGCCCTTCGCCATCCTGCCCTGGATCATGTCCCTGGCCCTGGCTGGAGTCCATGGCCCGGTCTGGGTGTCCGCACCACTGCGCTTGCTGCCGGCCATGGCTATCAGCTCCCTGCTCATGGGCTCGTTGGCCATCGGAGCCTCCAGCATGGCGGCCACACCCCGCGCGGGCATCGGCTGGGTGCTGGGCCTGGTGCTGGGTTCCAGCACGCTTGCCTCCATGATCCATGGCCTGTCGGGCATGGCAGCGGTGGACGCGCTGAACCCCATCATGCTGGCCGAGGCCTGGCCCCAGCTCTTCGTGGGCGTGGCGCATCCCATGGTGGCCTGGCTGCCCGCCATCCTGGGCACGGCCTTCCACATCGGCCTTTGGACCTTCGTAGCAGCCAGGCGGACCCAGCCTTCTGAAGCGGTGATTTGATGATTACGCTCGACCGCGCCTCGCTTCGCTACGGCCCCATCCTGGGCCTCAGCCCCACCACCTTCGAGCTGCCCGATGGCGGCGGCATCACCGGCCTGCTGGGTCCCAACGGCGCCGGCAAGTCCTCGCTGCTGCAGCTGCTCTCAGGCCTGCTGCCGCCCTCGGGCGGCGAGGTGAAGGTCTTTGGCGAAGCCCCCTTCCGCAACCCCGCCGTGCTCTCCCGCCTGGGCCTCGTGCCCGAAGGCGATCGCCTGCCCACGGGCCTTCGCGCCGATCGGTGGCTGCGCATGATGGGCGAGTTGTCGGGCCTTTCGGGTGAAGGCCTGAAGACGGCCGTGGCCAAGGCCCTCACCACCGTGGGCATGTCCGACCGTGCCCACCTCACCTTCGCGCGCATGTCCAAGGGCATGCGCCAGCGCATTCGCCTCGCCCAAGGCCTCATGCATGAGCCGGAGCTGCTCATCCTCGACGAGCCCTTCAACGGCCTCGATCCCGAAGCGCGCCTCACGCTCATGGCCCTCCTGCGCAGCCTCGCCGACCAGGGCACGCGCATCCTGGTGTCGAGCCACATCCTGGGCGAGATCGCCCAGCTCACGGATCGCATCCTGCTGCTGTTCCGGGGCCGCCTCCTGGCCGAAGGCACGGTCACAGAAATCCGCCAGCTGCTGGACCGTCACCCGGTGGAGCTGCGTCTGACTGGCGAGGCCCAGGTGCTGGCCCGCTGGGCCGTGGAGCAGCCGGAATTGGCCGCTTTGCGCATGGAGGAGGACGCCGTGGTGCTTTCCGTCCGCTCGCCCCGCGACATCCTGCCCCGACTCCAGAAGGCCGCAGCCGAAGGGGGCATCCCGCTGCGCTCGCTGGATCCCCTTGACCTCAACCT
>JAYVRY010000065.1:0-7739 GCA_043775845.1 Acidobacteriota bacterium | reverse complement strand
TCCGCGCCTGCAGCGAGGCGGGGCAGTAGGGCGAAGGTGGGCCAGAGGACCCCGGACCAGCTCATCAGGAGACCAGCTTCAGGCGGGTGTAGCGGGCGCGGACGCGCTCGAGGTCATCCCGCGTGATGGCGGACCAGAGGCGCGTGTCGCCGGGGGCGTAGAAGTCCTGGACCTCTTCCACCACCCGGGCGCCCAGGGCGTTGTGGACGCTGCGGGCATCGGTGTTGCCGGGCTCCACGAGGAAGCGGCACTCCTCTACGTTCTCGTTGAGGAGTTTGGAGACCATGGCGCGGATGAGCAGATAGTTCACCCGGCCCTTTTGATACTCGGGATGCACGGCGAGGGTGGCGCAGTAGACCGTGGTGCCCGCCACGAAGTTCAGCACGTAGCCCACGGGCCGCTCGCCATCGAAGGCCAGGAAACACCAGTCGCGGTAGAGCTCGGTGCAGAGGCGCAGGTAGTGCGGGCAGAGCTCGCCGGTGCCGTCACCGGACCAGATCTCGGCCTCCAGTCGGCG
The DNA here is from genome assembly GCA_043775845.1 of Acidobacteriota bacterium. Lineage (GTDB taxonomy): Bacteria > Acidobacteriota > Holophagae > Holophagales > Holophagaceae > Geothrix. The sequence goes on along the minus strand of JAYVRY010000065.1, from coordinate 7,222 downwards.
GAGGTGGGCGAAGTCAGCGCTGCCCAGTGAGCGGACGGTGTAGCGAGCACCTTCCGGGTGGGGGGTGAGCTTCTCGATCGTCATGGTCATGCCTCCCTGGGTTCTGATCCAGGGTCGGCCATGGGGATGACGGCTTCATGGCGGGTGTGGCAACTCTGCGCAAAAAGGGTGAGACCTAGGGGCGTGTCCGAGTAATGGGTGGGGGCTGCACTGGGGCGCCAGCCGAGGGAGGCAAGGAAGGCGACGAAGGCCTTGGTGGTTCCAAGGACGAGGAGCCTGACGAAGCATACCGACGGCTGCCGCCCCAGCCCGAAGGGTTGATGGCAAAGGGCTCCCATGCTGTGTCACCAGGCTTGAACGGTGAACCTGCACCGCCCTGCGCCCGCTTCCTTGCCTCGAAACCCTTTGCCATCAATGCAGCCCCTATCGATTACTTGGACACGCCCCGTACGGTGACGGGCATCCGCAACGCAGGGATAGCAAGTTTCAGTCGGTGATGTGACGACGGAATGTCGGCGTCGTCACATCACCGGAACTTTACTCAGAAATAGGGCGCGACCAGTTTCAGGAAGCCCGCGGCCAGCAGCGCACTGATGGGAATGGTTAGGATCCAGGCCATGACGATGTTGCCAGCCACACCCCAGCGGACAGCGCTGGCGTTCATGGTGGCGCCCACGCCCATGATGGCGCCGGTGATGCTGTGCGTCGTGCTCACGGGAATGCCGAAATGGGCCGTGGTAAAGAGCACGGCGGCGGCGGCGGTCTCGGCGGCGAAACCGTGGATGGGCCTCAGTTTCACGATCTTCGAGCCCATGGTCTTGATGATCTTCCAGCCGCCGGAGGCCGTGCCAAGGGCCATGAAGCTGGCGCTGCCGATCTTCACCCAGAGAGGCACGATGACCTTCAGCTTGGCGTCCAGGGGCAGGTGGAATTTATAAGCGATCAAAGCCAGGCAGATGATCCCCATGGCCTTCTGGGCATCGTTCTGACCATGGGTGAAGGACATGGCGGCCGCGCTCACCAACTGGGCTTTGCGGAACACCTTATTGACCTTGTGTCCTGATCTGCGCCTGACGACCCACAGGATGATCAAGATGAGCACCATGCCGACAACAAATCCCATGGCGGGAGAGATGATGATGAAAGCACCGATCTCCTTGAGCTTCTTCATGTGGAGGGCGCCAAAACCCGCATGGGCCACCACGGCGCCCGCCAGGCCGCCCAGCAGGGTGTGGCTGGTGCTGGAAGGGATGCCGAACCACCAGGTCAGCAGGTCCCAAGTAATGGCCGCCATCAGCGCAGCGGCGATGACAGCCGGCACCACATGCTGACTGTCGGCGATGCCCTTGGCGATGGTGGTCGCCACGGAGGTGCCCGCCAGGGCACCGGCAAAGTTAAGAACCGCTGACATGGCCAGGGCGTACTTGGCGGGCAGAACACCCGTGCTCACCACGGTGGCGATGGAGTTGGCCGTGTCGTGGAAGCCGTTGATGTAGTCGATGCCCCAGGACAGCAGAACCAGGATGGCGAGGGATGGGATGAGGAACACTTCGATCATGAATGCCTCAGGCGTTCTTCATGACCGTCGAACCCACCACCTTGGCCACGAGTTCAATCTTGTCGGTGGCATCCTCGATGCGGTTGAGGAGTTCCTTCCACTTGATGAGCTCGATGGTGTCCGTGGGGTTCTCGAAGATCTGCGCCAAGGCTGCGTGGTAGATGGAGTCAGCCTTGTTCTCGAGGGTATGCACTCGCCGGATACGGTCCCGAATCTCCTTCTGGTTGGACATGTTCCGCAGGAATCGGATGAGATGAAGCAGTTCGCCTGAGCCCTCCACGATGATCGAACTGATCTCGGTGACTGCGGGCATGATATGCGTGATCCGATACAGGATGAGACGCTCGCAGACAGCATGGAGGGCATCGACCACGTCATCGATGGCATGGGCCAAAGCCATGATGTCTTCTCGTTCAATGGGCGTGACGAAGGTCTGATTCAGGCGGTCAATGATCTCGCGGGTGTAGTCGTCGCCAATATGTTCCAGGTCCTTCATCTGGCGGCGAAGTTCGGCAAAGCGGACAGGGTCGCCCGTGCGGATTTCCAGGTCGAACAGCTGCGAGGCTTGGTAGACATTGCTGGCGGCCGATTCCAGGAGGTCGAAAAAGACCATTTCCCGTGGTTTCAGCCAGCGCATGAGGGCATTCAAGGACATAGGGCTCTCCCGAGATCAACCTTCAACTGTACCGGGTATGACGGCGTAACTGGGGCGTAAATTCACCTACAGCGGCTGGGCGATGAGGTTGCGACGGTGTATGGTCTGAGGACTATGGATCAATCTGAATCTCAGCGGGGTAGTGGATCGGGGTTGCCGGTCTTTCTCGGAAGAGCCTTGATCTGTCTGGCGTCCATGCTCTTTCTAGGCTTTGGCCTGGGGCTCAGCGCCCATCAGGGCATGTCCGTGATCTGGACCCTCGGGTTGCTCGGCAGCCTCGCCCTGGTGCTGGTCCTCATGGCACGGTGGCAAGTGCGAGTGCTGGCCGAGCCTTTGGAACAGCTCCTGGGTGGCACCCGGCCTCGGCTCATCGAAGACCTTCCCCGGGCCTGGTCGGCTCTGGAACGAGAAAATGTCGATTTGAGGGAGAGGGCCTACCGCGAAGACCACTTGCTTCCCGGCATCATGGCGCGCCTGGAGGAAGGGGTACTCCTTTTCGGTGCTGCTGGAAACCTGGAACAGTTCAACCCGGCGGCCCAGCGGCACCTCGGTCTGGGTGCTCCCCTGGTCAAGGGCATGGCGTTTGGGGGAATCGTCAGGGACCAGGAAGGACAGGACGCCATTCAGAAGGCCTATGCCGGTTCACCCAGTGAATGGCGTCTGACCAGGGCCAGTCGAACCCTACGGGTGCGGGCCATCCCTTTTGCGCCCCTGGGGGCCGTGAGTGGGGTGTTGTTGACGCTGGACGATGTCACCAGCCAGGAGGCGCTGGAAACCACCCGACAAAAATTCATCTCCAACGTGAGCCACGAACTGAAAACCCCCGTGACAGCCATCCGGATCGCCGCCGAGAACCTCCAGGAGGAGAACCTGGACGAGGCTTCCCGCTCCAGTGCCCAGTCCATCATGCGCTCCATAGACCGGCTCACCTTGTTGCTGGGGGACCTGTCAGAGTTGAGCCGCATTGAAAGCGGCGCGCTGCACCTGGATCCGGTCCAGTTGAATCTGGTGGTTTTTTGGGAAGCTTTGATGAAGGACCTGATGCCCCGGGCCCTGGCCGGTGGTGTCGGCCTAGCCCTGAACGTGGATGCGCCCGGGGGGATCACCATCCAGGCCGATCCCCTGCGGCTCCATCAGGTCATTGAAAACCTGGTCTCCAATGCCCTGAAATTCAGTCCGCCGAGCGGAACCGTTACGCTGTCATTGCAGGTCACGGGCCAGGGTCAGGTCTGGGAAGTCAAGGACGAGGGCCCCGGCATTCCACTGGCCGAGCAGGGCCGCATTTTCGAGCGCTTCTATCGCGCCAAAGCCTCCATGGCTAAACCTGGCACTGGCCTGGGCCTGGCCATCGTGAAACACCTCTGTCGGCTCATGGGTGGCGAGGTCTCGGTCACCAGCATCCCAGGAGAAGGCGCCACGTTCCGGGTTTTCCTGCCGCCGCAGATGGAAACACAGGATCCACCTCAGCCTGATTTCCGTTCAGGGCGGTAGAAAGATGCCTTTATCCGCTTTTCAACTGTGTTCATCCGTGGCAAAACATCTCTTCAGCTCTCAGGATCCGGCTGGCCCGCCCATGCGGTAGCCCACACCCACCACGGTCTCGATGAACTCGGCGGCGGCTTCGCCGATCTTGGCGCGGACGCGGCGCACGTGGGCATCGATGGTGCGGCTTTCGCCAAGGTATTCCAGGCCCCACACCTGCTGGAGGATCTTCTCGCGGGTGAGCACGCGCCGGGGGTTGGCCAGGAAGTAGGCCAGCAGTTCGAATTCGCGGCGGGTCAGTTCCACGATGTGGCCGTCGACCCGGGCCGTGTGCATGTCGAGGTCCACGGCGATGGGGCCAAAGGTCAACTGGGTGGTGCGCTCACTGCCTTCGAAGGGCGTGGAGCGACGCAGGATGGCCCGCAGGCGGGCAGCCAGTTCCCGGGCTGAGAAGGGTTTTGAAATGTAATCATCGGCACCCAGTTCCAGGCCCAGGACGCGATCGATCTCCTCGCTGCGGGCGGTCACCAGCAGCACAGGCAGGGACTTCAGGGTGGGATGGGTGCGGATGGCGCGCAGAACATCCAGGCCATCCATGTCCGGCAGGCTGAGGTCCAGCAGGGCGGCGTCGAGCTTGGGGCCCGAGGCGTTGAGGGCCAGCAGGGCATCGCGGCCCGTGCCCACGGGCAGGAGGCTGAAGCCTTCCCGGCGCAGGTGCTGTTCCAGGCCGAGGCGGATCTCGGTGTCGTCTTCGAGGAGGAGAATGCGCGTCATGGGTCCCTTGTGGGATGGCTATTCGGAGGGATGGTCCTGGAGGTAGGTGTGCTTGGCGCTCCGACCCTCCAGGATGAACAGGACTTCCTCGGCGATGTTGGTGGCCTGGTCGGCGATGCGCTCCCAGTTCTTGATCACCAGGATAAGGTGGCTGGCCCGCTCGATGGAGAGAGGATCCGACATCATCAGCCGGAGCAGTTCGCGGTAGATGGAGCCATAGAGTTCATCCACGGAATCGTCGGACTTGATGACGGTGCGAGCAATGCCGGCATCGCTGCCGATGAAGGCGTCGACAGCCATGCGCACCATGCTCCGGGTTTCCATGCCCAGGCGCTCCAGGGAGCCCGTCGACAGGATGGGAGGGTGCACATAGGTGGCGCGTCGGGCGATGTTGCAGCAGTGGTCGCCGATGCGTTCCAGTTCGGGAACGATCTTGAGGCTGGAGGCGATGAGACGCAGGTCACCGGCAGCCGGAGCCCGGAGCGCCAGCATGTCCACGCAGAGGCGGTCGAGCTTCAGCTCCCACTCATCGAGACTCCGGTCCATGGCCATGACCTGATCGGCCTTGGCCTTGGAGCGCTCAGTAAGGGCCTGGATGGTGAGGTCGATCATCTCCTCGGCCAAACCTGCCATGGACAGGATGCCGTCCCGCAGATCTCTTAATTCCTGGTCGAATTGACGCATCAGCCGAACCTCCCCGTGATGTAGTCCTCGGTCATGCGGTGTCCGGGATTGGTGAACATCTTTTCCGTCAGTCCTGTCTCGATGAGCTTGCCCATCCAGAAGAAAGCAGTATGGTCGCTTACGCGGGCGGCCTGTTGCATGTTGTGGGTGACGATGACGATGGTGAACTCGCGCTTCAGCTCGAGGATCAGCTCTTCGACCTTGGCCGTGGCGATGGGGTCCAGTGCTGAGCAGGGTTCGTCCATGAGGATGACTTCGGGCCGGACCGCCAGGGCCCGGGCGATGCAGAGCCGCTGCTGCTGGCCGCCGGAGAGGCCCTGGGCGGAATCCTTCAGGCGGTCCTTTACTTCGTCCCAGAGACCGGCGCCCTTCAGGCTGCGTTCCACGGCCTCCTCGAGCACGGTGCGATCACTCTGGCCCTGGATCCGCAGGCCATAGGCCACGTTCTCGAAGATGGACTTGGGGAAGGGATTCGACTTCTGAAACACCATGCCCGCCCGCTTGCGCAGGGCGATAACGTCGGTATCCGGGGCGTAGATGTCGGTGTTGCCGAGCAGCACCCGACCCTGGATGCGGACATTGTCGATAAGGTCGTTCATGCGGTTGAGGCAGCGCAGGAGCGTGCTCTTTCCACAACCGGAGGGACCGATGAACGACATCACCGAATGGCGTGCCACCGTGAGGTTCACATCCGACAGGGCCTGCTTTTCGCCATAGAAAAGATTCAGCCGATCCACCTGCAGCATGGTGGGGGCCGACAGCACGGAGGGATCCGTGAGCGGCAGGTCGGGCTGGTGCGCGAAGGCGGTGGGCCGCATGGCCACTCCAGAAGGCGTTACCTGGAGGTGCGCGGGCTCTGTCACGGGACGGGGGTCGTCGATTTCCATGTCGATGGCTCCGGGTTTCATCAGAAGGTACTCCCACCCAGGCGTTCCCGCAGCTTGCGCCGCAGGTTCAGGGCGAACAGGTTCAACACGACCACCACCAGAAGAAGGAGGAAGGAGGCCATGAAAACCATGGGTTTGGCCGCCTCGGAGTTGGGGCTCTGGAAACCCACATCGTAGATGTGAAAGCCGAGGTGCATGAACTTGCGGTCGAGGTGGAAGAAGGGGAAGGTGCCATCCAGCGGCATGGCGGGCGCGAGTTTGACCACGCCTGTGAGCATCAGGGGTGCCACTTCGCCAGCGCCGCGGGCGATGGCCAGGATGAGCCCCGTGAGGATGCCCGGCGTGGCGCTGGGCAGCACCACGTTCCACAGGGTCTGCCACTTGGTGGCGCCCATGGCCAAGCTGGCTTCCCGCTGGGAACGGGGTACGGCGCCCAGGGCCTCTTCGGTGGCGACCACCACCACGGGCACCGTGAGCAGGGACAGGGTGAGCGAGGCCCAGAGGATGCCGCCGGTGCCGTAGGTCGGCGTGGGCAGGCTGTCCGCGAAGAAGAACTGGTCGATGGCGCCGCCCAGGCCGTAGACGAAGAAGCCCAGCCCGAACACGCCGAAGACGATGGAGGGTACGCCGGCCAGGTTGTTCACAGCGACCCGAACCGCTCGGACCAGCCAGCCCTGGCGGGCGTATTCGCGCAGGTAGAGCGCGGTGATCACCCCCAGGGGCACCACCAGCACGGACATGACCAGCACCATCATCACGGTGCCGAAGATGGCCGGAAAGATGCCGCCCTCGGTGTTGGATTCGCGGGGGTCATCTGCCACGAATTCCCAGAGGCGGGAGAGGTAGACGCCGACTTTGTCGAGACGGCTCATGGTATTGGCCGGGACTAGGCGGACAACGCTGCCGAGGGCCAGTTCCTTGGGCTTCCCGTCCACCGTCTCGAGGTTGAGGGTCCAGGCCTTCGCCTCGGTCCGGGACAGTTCCAGACTGGCCTGGAGCTCGTCATAGGAAGCCTGCAGAGCGGCGGTCCTGGCGTCCAGGGCCTGCAGGGCGGCCTGGTCTCCGGCGGCTTCGGGCTTCCGGCGGGCGAGGCGGAGCTTGTCGATGCGCCGGTTGAGGTCGCCCACCTGCCCCTTTTCGATGGATTGGATCCGATGCCGCAGGCGGTTGGCTTCGGGGAGG
>JAYVRY010000064.1:0-2375 GCA_043775845.1 Acidobacteriota bacterium | reverse complement strand
CAAGATCCCCACAGAAGACACGCCGTACGGCCTCTCCGTGCTGATCGCCCACGAGGCCCGCCCCGGCGTGCGCCAGCTGCTGCTGATGGCCCGGCTGTTCATGCTCGATGCCAAGGCCGCAGGCTTCGATAAACTGCCCGCTGAGGTGGCCAGCTATCAAGCAACCGTCAGAATCTCCACGCTTCTGGAAGTGGCGGGCCAGATCACCCCGGACTCCCCCGCCCTCGACCTCATCGCCGCGGTAAAGCCCGGGTTCCTGGGCGACATCGCCTGGCACATCAGTGGTGGCGGTTTCATCGCGCAGAGCGAAAAGGACGCCGCTGCCAAGGCCTTCGCCTTCTACGACCAGGTCATCGCCATCCACCCTTCCCGGGCCGTGAAACTCATGGCCATGGAAAGCGCCATCGAGCTACACTCACGGCCCCGGATGATCGCCGAAGTGAAGGCTGACTTGGCGCGCCTGGAGGGCTTCGATCCCACCGCGCCTTCAATTGCCACCTGGAAAGCCTGGCTTGTGAAGGCTGAAGCCGATGACAAGATTGCGCCCAAGACCGGCAACCTAGTGCCGGCCTTCACCGTAAAAAATCTCGACCACCCTAGCCAAACCCTGGGGCCCGCCGCCTTCAAGGGCAAGTATTGGCTCCTGGATTTCTGGGCCACCTGGTGCGGCCCCTGCAAGGCTGAGCTACCCTTTGTGCACAAGGCCTATGCCAAATTCCACCCGGCCGGGCTGGAGATCCTGAGCATCTCCTGGGACAAGAAGGCCGAAGACATCACTCATTTCAGGAAGGATGCCCAGCACCCCATGGCTTGGCATCATGCCTTTCCCCAGGGCAAGCCCGCCGAGGCGCTGAATGCCCTGTTCCAGGTGCGCGGCATTCCCCACATGCTGCTCATCGGCCCTGATGGCAGAATTCTGGCGATGGCGGAAGACCTGCGGGGAGACAAGCTGGAACAGACACTTGGAAAGCATCTGGCCACGCCCGCAACTTCCCCATCCGGAGTGGCGCCAAGCCACTAGGATTTCCCCATGGCCATCCTGTACCAAAGCCAACCCAAACCCCGGGCCATGCGCCTGGGGCCCTGGGTGCGGGCCCTCCGCCTGCCCAGCCGGAGGGTATCGATCTGGGCGGTGCTGATCCTTTGGGCCCTGGTCTGCGGCACGCTGGCCCTGGTGCCCCGCTGGTGGATCCATGGCTGGGCCACCCAGACTCAGGACCGATGGTTTGCCGATGTGGTGTACAAGGCTGGCCGATTGGGGCAGATTTGGGACAACTTCAGCGCACGGGTACCTGACTTTACCCGCGGAGATGAGCCGGCGGTCCAGGAGTACCTGGCCGAGGAGTGCCTCACCATCTTCCTGATCGATACCGAGGCGGATCGGGTCTGGGTGCCGGAGGGCGGACGCCTGAGGCGGGCCACGGCCCAGGAAGCCCAAGAACCAAGGAAATGGGCAGCCCGGGCCAGGGCATCTTCCCAGTTCCGGTGGCTCCCGGACCGCCCCCTGCCCGTGGCCTGGGGGGGAGGGAGCGTCGTCATTGCCTTTGACCATCAATGGTGTCTGCTGAAACGCTGGCGTCCAGGCAGCCCGGAGGTGGAGACCTGGCTGGAACAAAATCTGGGTAGAACGGCAGGCTATCGGTTCGGGGTGCTCACCCGGGCCGACCATAGGCTCCAGAAGGCCAGCCTCCACCATCGATGGGACCTGTTCGACCCGGACTACAATCCCAGCCCACGTACCCTCCAGGTCACCGATCTCAACGATGCGCCTTTCCGGTTCGCGGAAAACATGAGCGCGTACTTCGGGGATCTTTGCCATGCCTGCGTGATGATGTCCCCGGGCGAATACCGGAATTTCCTCGACGCGTATCTCTTTCGCCGCCGCATGGCTTGGCTGGCCTACGGGGCTCTGGTGGGGATCAGTGCCGTGGGCCTTTCCATGTTCCTGTTTTCCCAGCAGCGGGAGCGCATCCAGGCGGATCAGCTGGCATCCTTGGCCCACAGCCTGAAGACGCCTCTGGCCGTGCTCCGTTCCCGCTGCGACACCGTGATGAACGGTGAGCTGACGCCGGAGCTCCGCCAGTCCCAGCTGCTTCTGATCGGCAACGAGATCGCCCAGTTGACCCGCCTCATCGAATCGGGGCTAGAGGAGGCCCGGCCGGGAACCAAGGCGCCTGCGGGAGACCGCATCGATGAAACCTTCTTTGAATCCCTCGATGAAGAATTGACGCCTGCCTTTGAGGCCAGCGGCCGGTCCCTGGGGGTCTACTGCTCCATCATCCCGTTCTATGCGCCAGCTTCCTCGCTGCGGACAGCCCTCGTCACCCTGCTGGAAAATGCCCTCCTGCATGGCGAGGGGGCAGTCACCCTCCAGG
>JAYVRY010000063.1:0-2379 GCA_043775845.1 Acidobacteriota bacterium | reverse complement strand
TGGAAGTCTGTGGCCACGAGCTGAACAGCCTCGACGACGACCAGCTGGCCTCCTGGCGGAACCTGCATGTGGGGTTCATCTTCCAGAACTACAACCTGGTGCCCGTGCTCAACGCCTTCGAGAACGTGGAACTGCCTCTGCTCATCACCGGCGCGGGCCGCGGTGAGCGGCGGGATCGGGTGGAGCAGGCCCTCACTCTGGTGAACCTCACGGACAAAATGAAAAACTACCCCCGGCAGCTCAGCGGCGGGCAGGAGCAGCGGGTGGCTATTGCCCGGGCCATCGTGACGGACCCTGACCTGCTGGTGGCGGACGAGCCCACCGGCGCCCTGGATGCCAAGAACGCCGAGGAGGTGCTGGGCCTCATGGAACGGCTGAACACCGAGCTGGGCAAGACTATCGTCATGGTCACCCACGACCCTAAAGCGGCCCATCACGCGAAGCATCAGATTCATTTGGAGAAAGGCGTGCTGGACAAGGCCGTCGAGGTGAACCGGTGAAGGCCGGGGGCTGCTGATGCGCTGGCTGGCGCTCATCTGGAAGAGCCTCATGCGCTCCAAGCGGCGCACCCTGCTGATCGTGGGCAGCCTGGTGCTGTCGGTGTTCACAGTGGCGGTGCTCCAGAGCCTGCTCACCACCCTCGATGCGGTGACCAACAATCCCAATTCGAGCAACCGGCTGGTGGTGCGGCACAAGAGCGGCCTCACGCAGATGCTGCCCCGCAGCTACGAGGCCTACTTGCGCCAGCAGCCAGAGGTGGAGACGGTCTGCGCCCTCCAGTGGTTCGGTGGCTACTACCAGGATCCAAGGAACTTTTTTGCGAACTTCGCCAGCGACGAGGCCACGATCTTCCAGACCTTCCGTGAAGAGTTCGGTGTCTCCGGCATCACGGAAGCCCAGATGAAAGAGTACATCCGGGACGGTGCCGGCTGCATCGTGGGCGAGAGCCTAGCCAAGAAGCACGGCTGGAAGGTGGGCGACGTGGTGCCCCTCACCGGCACCATCTTCCCCCTCAATCCGCGCTTGACCATCCGCCTGATCTTCAAGAGTCCCAAGCCCTCGGATGAGAACGTCCTCCACTTCCATACCAAGCTGCTGGAGGAGGGCGTGCCCTACATGAAGGGGCTGGTGGGCTCCTTCTGGGTCCGGGCCCACCGGCCGGAGGACATCCCCCGGTTTCTCGAGCGGGTGGACCGGCACTACGCCAACAGCGCCTATGAAACGCTCACGGAAACCGAGAATTCCTTCAACCTGGCCTTCGTGAAGATGCTGGGCAACATCGGGGCGATCATTCAGGGCATCACGGCCGCCGTGGTGGTGGCCATCCTCATCGTCACCGGCAACACCATGGCCACGGCCATCCGCGAACGCACCACGGAGATCGCCGTCTTCCGGGCCATGGGTTTCTCCGCGGGCCGGGTGTTGTTCCTGCTGCTTTCCGAGGGGATCCTTCTGGTGGGCGCGGGCGGATTTCTGGGCGTGCTGCTGGCCAACCTCGCCGCTGGCGGCGTGCGGCAATCTCTCGGCATGGCCATGCCTTTCTTCGCGGACTTCGCCATCCTCCCGGATACGGTGCTCGTCTGCCTGGCGGGGGCCCTGGCCATCGGTGTGCTGGCCACCTTCGTGCCGGCCTATGCCGCGACGCGCCGTCCCATCACCGATGGATTGAAGGCCATCGGATGATCCTCGGGCTGATCTTGCTCCTACCTCTGGTGGCCTACCTGGCCTGGCTGGTGTGGGCCCTGGTGGCCTACCCCATTCCCCTGAGCTACAACCTGCGGTCGCTCTGGCAGCGCAAGCTTTCGAGCCTGAGCACGGCGTCGGCCATTGCCCTGGTGGTGGGCATCTTCGTGGTGGTGCTGAGCCTGGCCCAGGGCCTCTCCGTGGCCTTCATCAGCAGCGGCCGTCCGGACCAGGCCATGGTGCTGCGGCCCAACGCCCGCTTCGAGCTGAACAGCTCCATCGAGCGGAACCGCATGCGCATCCTCAAAGTCCACCCCCTGGTGAAACGGGACGGAGTCGAGCCCATGGCCAGCGCCGAGGTTGTGATCGTCCAACTCTTCCCCATGGCGGATGGTACCGGCAGCAATGTCACCGTGCGGGGTCTGGAGCGCATGGGCATCGCCCTGCGGCCTCAGGTGAGCCTGGTACAGGGCCGCTGGTTCCGCCCTGGGCTGAGCGAAGTGGTGGTACCCCGCAAAATGCAGGGGCGCTTCCCGGGGATGGAAGTGGGCCGCAGCCTGCCCATGGGGGGCCGGGACTGGCAGATCGTGGGCGCCTTCGATGCCGGCGGTGCCAGCTATGAAAGCGAAGTCTGGGCCGACGTCAACGACACCATGCAGGCCTTCAAGCGGGAGGCCTATTCCGTGCTGCTGGCCC
>JAYVRY010000062.1:0-7788 GCA_043775845.1 Acidobacteriota bacterium | reverse complement strand
CTGAGCAACCTCAGCATCGTGCCTAGTTCCACCCCCAGCCTTCGCCAGGATGAAATCGTCGCCATCCTCATCAATCCCGGCAACGTGGCCAACGTGGGCACCGCCGGGGCTTCCTCTGGCGCAACCCAGGGCGCCATCAACTCGGGCATTGCCAGCGCGGGGTCCGGCCTCATTTCCACGCTGACCTTCGCCCCCTTCCAGGAAAAGCTGCGCCGGACCTTTGGCCTGGACCGTGTGAACGTGGCCGTCCGAACCACCTCGCTGGGCACCCCTGAAACCGAGGTCACCCTGGGCAAGAGCCTCAGCCTGCTCGGCCAGCGCAGCGCCTTCGTCCTTTCCCACAAGAAGAGCGGCGAGGTGAGCATCACCTCCGGCCAGGTTGAATGGCGATTCGGCAACATCATCCTCCAGCTTGGTGCCAGCAAGGGCGGCGGCTCAGCCATCTCGCCCTCGGGGGAGATCCGGCACTCCTGGAGCCCGAAATAGGCTGTCCCATGGTTGAAAAGGAAGGCCCATGCTCACTGTGAAATGCTTCGCCCGCTACCGCGACCTGCTGGGTTTCAGCGAACTCCAGATGACCGCCGTGGCCACCCTGGGTGACCTGCTGGCGGATCCCCGTTTCGCCCCGCTCCCCAAGGATGCCCTCCTGGCCGTGAACCAGTGTTTCGCCGATCGATCCACTCCACTGGCAACGGGCGACGAAGTGGCCCTCATGCCGCCGGTGTCGGGGAGGTGATTAACCCTCCCGTCGGATCTCCAACACCTCGCCGCCGCTGAGGCGCAGCAGTTCCTGGAAGGCGGGTTCGCGGCGCAGGCGGTCTTCGGGCTTTTCGGAGGTGGCAGGTCCGCCCTGCTCATCGAAGCGGATGTCGACGGCCTTCAGGCCCGGCAGCACGGTGGCCAGGGCCGCCAGCAGGTGGGGGCTGGCCTTCTCCCGTTCGAAGTCCTGCAGGGTGTGTCGCACATTCCCTGGGAAGCGGAAGCGGAGGGTGGGGGCCTCCCAAGTCAGCTCAGCGGCCATCTGGGGCGCGGTGGCCAAGGCCCGCAGACCCGGCGCCTGACGCAGGGCCTCGCTGCAGGCGGCCCGAAGCTGATCGGGCGAGCCCGGAAGGGGCCGAGGCGAAGGCGTGGCTGGGGCGGCGGAGCGAGTCGACGGCGCGGGGGTCCCAGACGTGAGCGCTGCGGGAGCCGGCCGCTGCGGCCCCTCAGAGGCCGGCGCGACCTGGGGGGCCCGAGGAGGGACCGGTGGTGGTCCCAACGATGGACTGGGTGGACTGGGTGGACTGGGTGGCCGGGGCACCGAAACGGCAGAGGCGGCTCCCGAAACCAGCGCATCGAGCGGAGCCAGGTGGGGCAATTGGGCCGCCGTGATGAGGGCCAGTTCCACCACCACCCGGGGCAGGCTGCTGTCGCGCAGATCGCGTTCTCGGCTCAGGAGCAGGTTCAGCATCCGGGCCCAGCGCAGCAGTTCCTGGGGGCCCCGGTTGGAACGGGCTTCCTGTTCCAGCCGATCCCGGAAGGCCAGCACCAGCTCCCGCCAGAAGGTGGCCCAGTCGGCGCCCTGTTCGTTCAGCTCGCGGCAGGCTTCCACCAGGGCGGCGGAATCCCCAATGGCCAGAGCTGACATGACGCCCTGCACCAGGTGGGCACTGACGATGCCGAGCTGCTCACGGACGGCCTCTTCCTGAACGGTGCCATCTCCTGCGGAAATGACGCGGTCGAGAATGGTGAGGGCATCCCGCATGGAGCCTTGCCCCGCTTCAGCCACCAAGCGCAGGCTCTCCCCCTCGACAGTGACGCCCTCCTGGTCGCAGACGTGCTTGAGACGGCCTTCGATGAGGCCCACGGGGATCAGGCGGAAGGGAAAGATCTGCACGCGGCTCTTGATGGTGTCCGGCACATCCTGGAGCTCGGTGGTGGCCAGCACGAAGATGGCGTGGGGCGGCGGCTCTTCGATGACCTTCAGCAGGGCGCTGAAGGCCTCGGTGCTGAGCACGTGCACTTCGTCGATGATGTAGATGCGGTAGCGGCAGAAGGCGGGCCGGGTCTGCACCTGCTCGCGCAGGGCGCGGGCGTCGGCCACAGAGGCCCGGCTGGCGGCATCGATTTCGACGATGTCGAGGCTGCTGTCAGGCTGCTCGGCGGCCCGGCAGGGATCGCAGACGCCGCAAGGGGTGGCTGTGGGGCCCTCGGCGCAGTTGAGTGCCCGAGCCAGGATGCGGGCCGTGCTGGTCTTGCCCGTGCCGCGAACGCCCGCGAAGAGGTAGGCCTGGTGGATCTTACCGCTGGCCTTGGCCCGTTTCAGGGCATTGGCCAGGGCCTTCACGCTGCCCTCCTGCCCCACGAGGTCGGACAGCAGACGCGGACGGAATTTCAGGGCGAGGGTGGTCATGAGGGACTCAGTTTCCCACAGGTTCAGCCTCTTTTCCGAAAGGCTCCGCGGGCCACGCCATAAGCGGGCCTTGGCCTTCCATAAGCGAGTCTTGGGATGCCCGCGCCCAAACCTTTCCGTTAATCTCGTTCTTATCCCAGAGGACATAAGATGCTAGAAGCGTCCCGGAACGAGCACGATGCGTGCGGGGTTGGCTTCATCGCCAGCCGCACGGGCGAGGCCTGCCACCAGATCCTGCTGGACGCCCTGCATGCCCTCCGGTGCGTGGAGCATCGGGGCGGCTGCGCCGCGGATCAGGTGTCCAGCGATGGCGCCGGCATCATGACCGACATCCCCTTCACACTGCTGGGCTACAAGCCGGGCGAAATCGCCGTCGCCAACCTCTTCATGCCCCGGGATCCCGCGCGCCTGCAGCTTGCGCTGGACACCTTCGCCCACACCTTCAGCTTCTTCGATCTGGAAGTCCTGGCCGCCCGCGAAGTCCCCGTAGATGTCTCCGTACTGGGCGAGGATGCCCGCCAGACCATGCCCTCGCTGCGCCAGGTCATCCTGAGACGCCCCGGCCACTGCCGCACCGACGCCTCCTTCGACAAGCTGCTTTACAACGCGAAGCAGGTGCTCCGCACCAAGATGACCGAGCAGGGCATCATGGGCGAATTCTTCTTCGCCTCGCTGTCGGCCCGCACCATCGTCTACAAGGCTCTCACCCGCTCGGTCGACCTCCACCGCTTCTACCTCGACCTGCAGGATCCCTGCTTCAGCACCCGCTTTGCGCTCATCCACCGCCGCTTCAGCACCAATACGCGCACCTCCTGGGACAAAGCCCAGCCCTTCCGGCTCATCGCCCACAACGGCGAGATCAACACCATCGCGGGCAACCGCTCCCGGGCGATATCGCGCGAGATGTCCATCGGCCTCAAGCGAGACCAGCTGGTGACCCACGGCTCCATCAGCGATTCCGGCAGTTTCAACGAGATCGCCGAAGCCCTGCTCTACCGCAGCAGCATCCCCCACATGGAAGACATCCTCGCCATCATGATGCCCCCCGCCGAGGGCCAGACCGACTTCTACACCTTCTGGAGCCGGGCCATGGAGCCCTGGGATGGGCCCGCCATCGTCATGTTCTCCGATGGCAACACCGTGGGCGCCCGCCTGGATCGCAACGGCTTCCGGCCCGCCCGCTGGACGCTGACGGACGACCGCTTCATCCTCGCCTCGGAGGCCGGTTCTTTCCCCGTGGATGAGGCCCGCGTGCAGCGCAAGGGCATCGTCTACGCGGGCACGGGCGTGAAGGTGGACCTGCCCACGGGCAAGATCCACTTCCGCGATGCCAGCCAGTCCCGGGAGAACCGCGACGCGGCCTTCAATGCCCGCGCCATCCCCATCGGCACGCTGCCCGTAGAGGCCAGCGCCGAAGGTCCAGTGTCTGTCTTCAAGAAGACCCTCTTCACCTGTTCCAAGGAAGAGCTGGAGAAGATGATCTACCCCATGATCGCCACGGGAAAAGAGGCCATCGGCTCCATGGGCGACACGGCCCGACCCAACGTGTTCTCCTCCGAGCCCCGGCCCTTCTTCGACTACTTTTACCAGCACTTCGCGCAGGTCACGAACCCGCCCCTGGACTACCTCCGAGAGGGCAACATCACCGACCTGCGCGTGTTCCTGGGCCGCGCGCCGAACATCTTCTTCCCCAAGGATCTGGTGCCCCTCAACGAGGCGCTGGAACTGCCCCGGCCCCTCCTCGACCTGGGCCAGATGCGCTTCCTGGCCCGGATGCAAACGCTGCGACCTTCGGAATCGCAGATCATCCCGCGCACCTTCCCCATCCTGTTCCAGCGGGTGGATGGCATCACCGGCTTTCACGCCGCCGTGGAAAAACTGGCCGAGGATGTGCGCCAGGCCGTGGAATCCGGAACCACGGTCATCATCCTCAGCGACCAGGAGGCCACTGTCGACCAGCCCCCCATGCCGGGCCTCATCGCCCTGCGTGCCGTGGTGCACACCCTGAATGAATTCGGCCTCCGGCTGAACGCGTCCATCGTCATGCACACGGCCGAGGCCCGCACCTCGCACCACCTGGCGGCCCTCATCAGTTTCGGCGCCTCGGCGGTCTGCCCCTACCTGGCCCTGGAGATCGCCCGACGGGACGATCACCCTTCCTTCGCCAACCTGAGCCCAGATCAGCGCGAGCACAACCTCATGGCGGCCCTGGAATCTGGACTGCTGAAGGTCATGGCCAAGTCCGGCATCTCCGTGGTGCAGAGCTACATGAGCGCCAAGCTCTTCACGGCCGTGGGCCTGGGCCCCGAGCTGATGGAGATCTTCTTCCCCGGCCACGCCAGCCCCCTGGGCGGCATCGGCTACGAAGAACTGGCCGGTGACGTGCTGCTGAAGACCAGCCTGGCGGCTCAATCCGGCTTCCAAAACCAGCTGCTGCATACCCATCAGTTTCGCGAATCCGCCAAGCCTGGCGAGGGTGAACGGCATGGTATGACCTCGGCCCGATCGAAGATCGTCCACCGCCTGGTGGCCCTGGATCCGGACCTGCCCGAGGCCACCGACATCTACCTTGAATACCTGGCTTCCCTCAAGGCCGATGAGCCCATCAACCCCCGCCACCTGCTGGCCTTCCGCCAAGCTTCTGTCCCGTTATCACTGAAGGAAGTCGAACCCCGCTCGGCCATCCTCAGCCGCTTCGGCGCGGGCGCCATGTCCTTCGGCGCCGTGAGCGCCGAAAGCCAGCGCGACCTCATCCTGGCCATGGAGGCCGTGGGCGGCCGCAGCAACAGCGGCGAGGGCGGCGAGAATCCCTTCTACTGGACCGATGGCCTGACAGCCACCACCAAGCAGGTGGCCTCGGCTCGCTTCGGCGTCACGGCGGAATACCTGATCTCGGGCCAGGAGATTCAGATCAAGGTGGCCCAGGGCGCCAAGCCCGGCGAAGGCGGCCAGCTCATGAAGGTGAAGGTGGACGCCACCATCGCCAGGGCCCGCTTCTCCCTGCCCGGCGTGGATCTCATCTCCCCGCCACCGCTGCACGACATCTACAGCATCGAAGATCTGAAGGAACTCATCTACGAGCTGAAGCAGGTGCATCCCACTGCCAAGATCAGCGTGAAGCTGGTCTCGGGCACGGGCATCGGCACCATCGCCATGGGCGTGGCCAAGGCGGGCGCCGACATCATCTACATCGCCGGCGGCGACGGTGGCACCGGTGCCGCCACGTTGGGTTCCATGAAGCACGCGGGTCTGCCCTGGGAGATTGGCCTGGTGGAAGCCCATCAGGCCTTGCGCGAAAACCACATGCGGAACCTGGTGGAACTGCGCGTGGACGGCGGCCTGCTCACGGGCAAGGACCTCGTCACCGCCGCCATCCTGGGAGCCGAAGGCTTCGAGTTCGGCAAGCTGCTGCTGGTGGCCGAGGGCTGCGTGATGGCCCGCGTCTGCGAGAAGAACACCTGCCCGGCGGGCATCGCCACCCACGATCCCAAGTTCAAGGCCCGCTACCAGGGCACGCCCGAGGGCATCGAACGCATGCTCATCCACCTTTCGGAAGATGTGCGGCGGCACCTGGCCATCCTTGGGGTGGACAGCCTGGCCGACCTCAGGGACCGCACGGACCTGCTGACCATCGCGCCCGAGCACGCCACCTTCGTGCACGACCGGAAGCTGGATCTGTCGGCCTTCCTGGCCCCGGTCGAGGAACTCGATTCCGGCGACCAGGTGGACTATCAGCCCGAAGGTGTGGGCCTTCTCAATCAGCGCCTCCTGGAAGCGGCCCGCCCTTTCCTGGAAGCGGGAGGCACCCATGTCCTGGACTTCGGCATCGACACCGAGGATCGCGGCGTCCTGGCCACCTTGTCCGGGGCCATCGCCCAGGACATCCGCGAACGTCGCGAGAAGGGCGCCGATCCAACCGTGCCCGGACGCCTCCAGATCACGTTCCGTGGCAGCGCGGGCCAGGGCTTCGGCGCCTTCCTCACGGAGGGGCTGCAGGTGCGTCTGCTGGGTGAGGCCAATGATTCCGTGGCCAAGTCCATGTCCGGCGGCACCCTGAGCCTGCGCCCTTCCTCCTCAGCCACCTTCACCCCCGAGGAAAACGCCATCATCGGCAACGGCGCCCTGTATGGCGCCACCGGCGGCCGCTTCTTCGCCCGGGGCCTCGCGGGGGACCGCTTCGCCGTGCGCAATAGCGGCGCCAGCGCGGTGGTGGAAGGCGCGGGCCATCACGCCTGCGAGTACATGACCCGTGGCCTGGTGGCCATCCTGGGCCCGGTGCTGGCCAACGCCGGCGCCGGCATGACCGGCGGCTGCCTCTTCCTGCGGAAGACCCTGGCAGCGCGCGTCAACGCCGACTACCTGGCCGCCATCCCCTGGCGCTCCGAGGAGGAAGCCCAGTTCCGGGAGCTCCTGGAAGCCCATGTCAGCGAGACGGACAGCGAGACAGCCACTGCGTTATTGGCGGATTGGCAGGATGCCTTGATGACCTTCAGCCCCTTCGTACCTGTGGGCGTGGCTGCAAGCTTAAGGCAGCCTTAGCGGGTCGTCATATCTGTCACGATGGGCCACTCTGGGGTTTGGATGCTGCCTTACATTCTTGCGGCCTTCGCCTTCTGCGTTGTCCTTGAACGCCTGATACCCGGCTGGACCTTGCCGAAGGTCCGGACATGGCCAGTGCGGGTTTTGCTGGTGAATGGGGTGCAGCTTGGCGTCGTGCTCTTCGCCGGTGTGACCTGGGAACGGTGGCTTTCCTCCTGGTCCCTCTTCCACCTGTCCAGCCACGCCGACCCCATCCTTGGTGGCTTCATCGCCTACTTCATCGCCACCTTTGTCTTCGACTGGTGGCACCGCTGGCGCCATGAGGTGGATGCGCTGTGGCTGGGATTCCATCAGATCCACCACAGTCCCCAGCGCCTCGAGGTCATCACCTCGTTCTACAAACACCCTCTCGAAATGACCGTCAACTCCATCCTTGGATCCCTGCTGGTCTATACCCTGCTCGGGCTGAACCTGAAAGCAGGGATGGTCTATACGGCCTTCACGGCGCTGGGAGAGTTCTTCTACCACACCAACGTGGTGACACCGCGATGGGTCGGCCTGGTCTTCCAGCGGCCAGAGATGCACCGCATTCATCACCAGCACGGGCGGCACAAGAACAATTACGGAGATATCGTGTGGTGGGACATGCTCTTTGGAACCTACGAGAACCCGGCCCTGTTTACCGAGACGTGCGGTTTCGACGATGCCATGGAGCAGCAACTCATCCCCATGCTCAGATTCCAGGATGTCCACAAGGATGCTTGACAGGTCTCCCGGTGGAGTCCCCGGGAACTAGCCGGGTACCTGTTCGATTGCCTGAATCACTCCCCTCGGAGCGCCTGTGTTGCCCCAATACC
>JAYVRY010000061.1:0-7798 GCA_043775845.1 Acidobacteriota bacterium | reverse complement strand
GACCCCCGCTTCAGGGGCGGGCCAAGCCCGCCCCTGAAGCATTCATCCTCACCCGGAGGCCTCATGGAACTCAGCAGCCTCGGCCTCGGCACTTATTTGGGTGCCACTTCGGATGCGGCGGATGCAGCTTACACCGAGGCGGCGCGGGCTTTCTTTCAGGCCGGAGGAACCGTATTCGATACGGCCGCCAACTACCGGGGGGGGCGCTCGGAACGGGCGTTGGGGGCGGCCTTCAGGGGCCTTCCTCGGGATGACTTCTTCGTATCGACCAAGGCCGGCTACATCCCCATGCCCGAGCCCAGCCCCGATGAGAACCCCCGGGCCTGGTTCCACCGGGTGTTGGAGGGGCCGGGAATTCTTTCGGTGGATGACCTGGTGGATGGCTGCCACGCCATGACCCCGAAGTACCTGGCCCACCAGCTGGACCTCAGCCGGGAAGCCCTGGGCCTCGATACCCTGGACCTCTTCCACCTCCACAACCCCGAGCAACAGCTCGCGCACCTGGGTGAAGCGGGCTTCTACGCCATGATCGCCAGGGCCTTCGAAGCCTGCGAAGGCTTTGTGGCCGCCGGGAAGATTCGCGCCTACGGCGTGGCCACCTGGAACGGCTTCCGCGTGCCGCTTGGTCAGCCGGGCCACCTGAGCCTCGCCCGCCTGCTGGATGCCGCCACCTCCATCGGAGGCCGGGATCATCACTTCCGCTGGATCCAGCTGCCCTTGAACCTGGCCATGCCCGAGGCCTTCCTGGCCCCCACCCAGCTCATCCATGGCGCTGCCATGACGCCCCTCGCCGCCGCCCAGGCCAGCGGCCTGTCCGTGCAGACCTCGGCTTCCATCATGCAGGCCCGCATCCTGGGCCAACTGCCGGATGGCTTCGCCCAGGCCCTGGGCCTGCAAACCCCGGCCCAGGGGGCCCTGCAGTTCACCCGCTCCTGCCCCGGCGTCACCACGGCCCTCTGCGGCATGGGCCGGGCCGCGCACGTGGTCGAAAATGTGGCGGT
This sequence comes from Acidobacteriota bacterium, assembly GCA_043775845.1. Taxonomy (GTDB): domain Bacteria; phylum Acidobacteriota; class Holophagae; order Holophagales; family Holophagaceae; genus Geothrix. Next base: position 6,797 of record JAYVRY010000061.1, on the reverse strand, counting down.
CATGGCCGTGCCCAAGCTCGATGCCCTGGCCCTGGAAAGCTTCTTCGGATGATCCTGCTGGCCATCACGCCAGGGCTCGGCTTCGATGCTCAAGCCTGGCGGAAGGTCCTCACCAGCGGCATCGATGGCTTCCTCATCCGAGAAAAGGCGCTCCCTGCGCGGGCGCTGCTGGACGCTGCCCGCTGGTGCCAGGATACGGCGCCAGACGTGGTGCTCTGGGTGGCCGGGCGACTGGATGTCGCCATGGCTGCCGGTTGCGGCCTGCATGCGCCCGAGGCCCATCCCGATCTCGCCCCTGGACTGGTGCAGCTGTCGCGCCCCCTCCATCACGAGAACCAGTGGACGATCCGAAACCACGTGGACCAGCTGCTGATCTCACCCATCTTCGCCAGCCCCGGCAAGGGTAAGCCCTGGGGACTGGAACGGTTGCTCGGATTTCTCGACAGCCTTCCAGAGGCGGGCCCACGGATATTGGCGCTGGGCGGTGTGGATTCGTCGAATGCCCGATTGCTGCGACATCCACGCCTGGCCGGGATGGCGGCCATCCGCCCCTTCTGGGATCAGGACCCGACACGGACTGTGGCTGCCTTCCGAAGCTGATCTGGCCCGACCAACGTCAACCCACCCAGGTCCTGGTCTGTACCATGGCCTGGGTGGGATTTGAAAGCCGTCGACTTACGTCAGAAGGGGCTCCAAAGGAGCTACTCCAATGGCCTGGTGGTATCCAGAGGGACAGGATGCGTGACGAAGCTCTTGCCGGTGAGTTTCTCCAGCAGAGCGATCCCGAACAGGCCGTTGACCATGCCGTTGCTCTCGCCCCCCCCGCCGCCGATGACCAGGTTCTCAGGAATCAACTTGAGGTTGCCACTGGAGATCTTGTCGATGACCCTGATCTGGCCAAAAACTTCTCGCCCCATGGCTGCGACTTCCAGTTTGTAGGCTTCAGCCGTGGAGGTGCCCTTCGCCAGGATGATCGCCGCTTCCGCGCCGCCCACCTTCGCAATGGCTTCGGCATCAGCATCCGCATTGACCTTGGTGGCTTCAGCCTTGCCACCCGCCTCCAACTTGACGGCGGTGGCCTTGCCTTCGGCCATGAGAATGGCCGCCTGCTTGGATCCTTCGGCTTCCTTGATGCGGCCTTCCGCGAGATTCTTCTGAATTTCCACATTGCGTTCGGATTCCACGACCTTCGGCTGCATGTTGGCCTGAGCCATGGCGTTTTCCAGGTTCCGGCGCTCGTCCTGGGCTTCCTTTTGGGTGGCGAAGGTCTTCCGCTCCTGTTCGGCGATCTGGCGATCTGTGACCGTTTTGGTCAGCTCGGGAGGTAGCACCACATCGGCGATCAGGGTGTCCTTGGAGTCGATGTGGTGAACGCGCAACACGGTATCGATGTGTTCCTTCGCCTTTTCCTGCAACTCCCGCCGCTTGGTGTAGAGATCCAGGGCCTGGATGTACTGGGCCGCATTGCGGAAATGGGAGCTGATGGCCGGTTCCAGCACCTGGGAGATCATGTTCTTGACCGAGCCCAGGTTGGCGATAACCTTGGGCGCGTTCTTGACGGGAATGTGGATGATGACGCTCACATCCATGTTCACGTTGAAGGCATCCGCGGTGCGCAAGGTGATGGTTTTCAGGCTGGAATCGAGTTCATGCGCGCTGGAACGGTTGTCGGCCCAGTTCAGCAAAATCTGTGTGGTGGGGACAATGTCTACCTTGCAGATGCGGGTATTCAACGGGTGCTTCCCAGGCTGCAGAGGATCGGCCCAGATGCCCTTGCTGCCATTGGCCACGATTTTGGCGTTGACCGCGTCATCGGTGAGATCGGCCCCTTCATTGCCCACATAGCTGGTCACCACACCGCAATTGCCGATATGCACCTGGATCATTTCCACTTTTTCGATGGAGGCGAACCAGGGATTGATCGCGTAGTTGCCTGCGCGCAGTACGGGAATCTGCAAGCCCTTCTGACCACCCGCCTTGAGGAAGGCATCCGCATCCTGGAAGTTGTCGTGGGTGCCCAGCGGAAGCTCCTCCGCCGCAACCTTGGAGGAATCCACAATGGGCTTGCCTTCGTTGATGGTGACGATGCCCACTTGGTCCGCATCGATGTGTGTCCAGTCCACGATGTCGATCACCTTGAAGAGCATGGGATTCAGGCGGTAAACGCCGGGCATCAGCACATCCAGCTGCCGTCCCTTCTCGCCACCATTCTTGAGAAAGGCCTCTCCGTCATTGAAGTTGCCATGGCCGGTGACCCTGGCAGCCAGCAAGCGACCTTCCGGGATTCTTGCGCCGTCGGTGGCCTCGACCAGTCCCACCTTGCCGCCCGGAATTTTGGTGATGGGTAGTTTCTGGATACGGAACATGATGGTGTTGATGCGGTAGTAGCCCGGCGGCAAGAAGGAAATCTGGGGGCCCTTCTGACCCCCGTTCTGAATGAAAGCCTGGGCGTCCTGGAAGCTGTCGCACGCCACAGGCGAACCGAAGTTGCCGCCATTCCGCAGCACGGGCTGACCGGCAATGGATTCAACGTAGCCCACTTCGTCATCGTTGATCATGGTGGCGGGAACCTCCACCACCTCGAATAGATGTGGATTGATTTTGTACTCACCCTCAGGAAGGATCGCCAGCTGGGGCCCCTTCTGCCCGCCATTGCGAAGGAAGGCCTCACCATCCTGAAAAAGATCACAGTCGACCGACTTGGCCATGAACTGCCCCGATGGGATGGGAGCGCCCGCCACTGCCCGTACCACACCCACCATGTTGGTATGGATGATGCGGAAGTCACGCTTACTCACCTTGTAGATGAACGGCACCAGAAAGTGAAAGCCGGGGCCGAGCACCCGGGCCTGGACACCAACCTCTGAACGGAGTGCCACAGTACGCCCGTCGGGCATTTCCCGGCCAAACCACCTCCGCTCCAGAACGATGATCTGATTGCCTTTGGCAATGGTGAATGACCTCAGGAGGATGGAAAGGGCCGCCAGGGCCCCAATTAATGGCCACAACCAGACCGATAGCAGGAGATCCATATCGCACCCTTTCAAGGGACAGCCGGCTTGGTTTCAGCGCCGATCTGTTTCCACCCACTTCAACAGAGGTCGTCAGGCCTTGTCGACACTTGTTGGGTTTTCGCTTGGACTTCGCTCATCCCGAGTATCTGAACGCGTTCCCCGCTCTGGAAGCGGGCCTGAGTGGCGTATCATCCTCCGCATGTTCCGAGACTTGAGAGCAAAGGTCAGCGCACCCCGCCGCACGGCGGCCTGGATCCTTCTGGGCCTGCTGGTCACGGCGGCGGCCCTGGTGCTGCCCCGCCTCACCTCCCACCCCGCCGTGCTGGTGATCGCGGATGTGATCCTTTGGTCCGCCCTGTCCTACGCCGCCATCCGGCTGGTTGCCTTCCTGCTGCTGGATCCGCTGCTGAGCCAGCGCAAGAGCGCCACGCCGGGCTTCGCGCGCGATCTGCTGGTGGTGGCCCTCTACCTGATGGCTGCGGGTGGCATCCTCCGCGAAGTGTTGCACGTGGGCCTGGGCCAGCTGCTGGGCACCGGCGCCATCGCCGCGGCCGTGGTGGGCCTCAGCCTCCAGGAGGTGCTGGGCAACCTCTTTTCGGGCATCTCGCTCCACCTCGATCCCGCCTTCCAGGAGGGGGACTGGCTGGAGATCACCGGCAACCTGCGGGGCGGGCCCGGCCGCGAAACGCTCATCGGGCAGGTGGAAGCCATGACCTGGCGCACGGTGCAGCTGCGCACCGAGAACGGGGACATGGATATCCTGCCCAACCGGGTGCTCGCCCAAGCCGTGGTCACCAACCTCTATGTGCCCTCCGGCCTGCACCGGCGCACGGCCAAAATCATCATCGAACCCCGGCCCGATCTCCATGTGGGCCTGGAACACCTCACGCGGGCCCTGGCCGGCCTGCCCCACCATGTCCACCATCGCCCGGAGGTGGTGGTCCACAGCTCCGACATGGGCGGCGCGGTGCTGGAAATGCGCTTCTGGGCCCTGGGCTTCCGCCATGGGCGGCAGGCCACGTTCCAGGCCACCCGGCTGGCGGCCACCGTCCTCCCCCGGAATGGGTTCCGTCTCATGGGCCCCCACGGTCCCACGCCTTTGGTGGCCCATGCCGATGCCATTCCCGACGCGGCCCACATGGCCGAGATCGTCCGGGGGCTGGGCCTGCCCCAGCACTGGACCGAAGATCTCCGACCCCACCTGCGCCGCCGCCTGCTGGCCCCGGGGGAAGGGGTGATCCGGGAGGGCGATCCCGGGGATTCCCTCTTTGCCGTCCGCCGCGGCATCCTGCAGGTGGTCCACCCGGAGGAGCGCCTGGACCCCTACACGGGGATCTTCTGGAAGGTACTGGCCGAGGTGGGCCCCGGCCAATGGTTCGGAGAGGCCAGCCTCCTGACCGGCGCGCCCCGCAATGCCACTGTGGTGGCGCTCACAGAGGCAGAAGTGCTCGAACTGCCCAAGGAAGCCTTCGAGGCCTCCCTGAAGCGCGAGCCGGATCTGTTGGAAAAACTGGTGGACCTCATGGATCGCCGGGAGCGCGAAACGGCGCGAGCCACTGCCTCCACCGAGAACCATCGGGGTCCCTGGACCCAACAGATCCGAAACTGGTTTGGCCTGAATTGACCTTGCCGCAGTCTTGGCCGATCTTTGCAGTGGGGGCCCAGGCTATCCTGGGATCAGGAGGGGACATGGACTTGCCTGAGAATCTTCACCACCTGGTGAGCGAACTGGGCGATTCCCTGTTGAAAGCCCTCGCTGAGGACGATCACTGCCGGGACCTGGCCTACCAGATCCAGGCCCAGGGCTATGGCCTCATGCTCATCCTCGAAGCCTCGCCCATGAGCCTTGGGCCCAGGGACATGACCCACGCCAAAAAGGGCGAGACTGCCCTGCCCTTTTCTGAAGACGACCTGCGCCTGATGAAGTCCTTCAAGATTCGGATGGACTAGCCATGGCCCAACGATGGGACCTGCCGGCCCCCGAAGCCGGTGGCCCCACGCGCCCCAACGCCGCTGGCCTGGGCCGGGCCGAGCTGGGCCTCCTTCTGAAATCCTTGGGTGAACCGGCCTGGCGCGGCGGACAGATCTTCATGGGCCTGATGCGCCAGCGCTGGACGCGTTGGGAACAGTTCTCCAACCTGTCGAAGGCCCTGCGCGCCCGGCTGGAAGCAGAGGTGGATCTGACTTGGCCCACCCTCATCCAAAGCCAGACTTCCTTGGATGACTCGACCAAGCATGTCTTCGAATTGGGAGATGGCCGTCAGGTCGAGGGCGTGCATATGCCCTATGCCGTCCGGGGGTCCGGTCTGCGACCTACACCCCCGGAGCCCCCGCGCCCTGGGCAGGCGCAGCCTGCCCAGGGCGCCGAGGATCTAGACGAGCCTCTTGACCGCGTCACGCTCTGCCTTTCCAGCCAGGTGGGCTGCGCCATGGGCTGCACCTTTTGCGCCACGGGCCAGATGGGCATCATCCGGAACCTCAGCGCTGCTGAGATCGTGGGCCAGGTCATGGCCATGCTGATCCATCACGACCATCCCCAGGACCGTCCCGTCAATCTGGTGTTCATGGGCATGGGCGAGCCGCTCCACAACTTCGATCACCTCATGGCGGCCTTCGACGCGCTGACCGATTCCGAGGGGCTCGCCATCCCGCCCCGCCGTATCACGGTGTCCACCTCGGGGCTGGTGACGGGCATCGACCGCCTGGGCACCTTCGCCCGTCGACCCCGCCTGGCCCTCAGCCTGAATGGCACCACGGATGAACACCGTTCCCGCATCATGCCCGTGAACCGCGTGTGGAACCTGGAAGCCCTGGCCAGCGCCATGGGCCGCTTCCCGCTGCAATCCGGCGAGCGCATCACCCTCGAATACGTGCTCCTGAAGGGCGCCACCGACAGCCTCGATGATGGACGCCGCCTGGCGGCCTTCGCGCGGCGCTTCCCCGCCAAGGTGAACCTGATCCCCTTCAATCCTCACGAAGGTTCGGGGTTCGAACCCCCCGAGGAAGCCCGCATCAGCGCCCTATGTCGCCTGCTTTCCGAGGCCGACATTCCCGTGAGCGTGCGCCGCAGTAGGGGCCAGGATGTGGCCGGCGCCTGTGGGCAGCTCGTGCGCGAGGGACAGTCCCGCCACCCGAAACAGCCCTGACTTCGGTCATGCTGGGTGGGTGACCCCCGCACCCAAGCCTTTTTTCGAAACCCTGCACGCGTTGCTCGACGCGGAGGGAGAGATCACGCTCGGTGAACTGCTGGACGCGGCCGGTGAGCAGACCTATGGACTGCTCGTACTGCTGCTCTCGCTGCCCAACCTCATCCCGGGACTCAACGTCGGTCTTGCCCCCGTGGGCGGCGCAGCCCTGATGGCCCTCGGCGCCCAGCTGGCCTGGGGCAGGTCCCATCCCTGGGTGCCCGAGCGCATCCAGGCCCAGCCCATCCACAAGGGCCGCATCAAAGAGGCCCTTGCCAAGCTGGAAGCCCAGCTCAACCGCTTCCGCTGGCGCGGAGCCGAGCAGCGTCCCCTGAGCCACCGCTGGATGGGTGCCTGCATCGCCTGGACGGGCTTCCTGCTGGCCCTCCCCGTTCCGCTGCCCTTCGGCAACCAGCTGCCCGCGGCCATCCTCTGCCTGCTGGGAGCGGCTCTCCTGGAAGAGCGACCCGCCTGGGCCTGGATCGGCGCAGGGGCCTCTCTGGCCAATACAATCTACTTCGCATCCAGCTTTGGCCTCATCCTCCGAGGCTTCACGAAGGCCTTCCACGCGCTGGTCCCCTGATGCGCTTCGACGCCC
>JAYVRY010000060.1:0-7800 GCA_043775845.1 Acidobacteriota bacterium | reverse complement strand
CATTGAGCCCCTGCGCCGGGCCGGGCTGCCGCTGGTGTTCTGGGGGCCTGAGCGGACGGTGGAACTTTTCGAAGGCAGCGCGAACGTGGTGGGCACGGTGCCCGAGCCCACCCGGAAATACGGCGTGTGGCAGGCGTCGCGGATGCTGCGCGAACATCGGCCCGCCGCCATCATTGGCTTTCCCAAGAGCGCCCGGCCCCATGCTGCGGCCCTGCTGGCGGGCGTTCCGTTGCGCCTGGGTTGTGGCGATGGGGGCGTGGGCCTGATCCTCAGCCACGATGTGAAGTTCTACAAGCAGGATGACCACTTCGTGGAACGCTACGCATCCGTGGTTCAAAAGGCCTTTCCCGAACTGGGCCCGCTCGGTTTCACGCCCTTCCGCCCCAGGGAGGCAGCCTTCACGGCTCGGGAGCAGCAGGCTGCTGAATGCGTGGCACCGAGCGAGTACGTGGTGTTCGCGCCGGGCGCCAACAGCTACTCCAAGCGCTTATCGGTGCCCCTCTTCGCAGCCCTGGGCCGCCGACTGGAAGCGCAAGGAATGGGTGTCGTGATCCTGGGGGCCGGGCCGGAGGATGAGCGCCTGGGGCGGGAACTCGTCGCCGAGCTGCCCCGGGCGTTGAACCTGGTGGGCCGCTGCAGCCTGTCGCTGTCGGCGGCCTGGGTCTGCGGGGCCCGGGCCCTGGTGGGCATGGATTCTGGTCTGGCGCACGTCTCCGGCGGGGCGGGCATCCCCACCCTGGCGGTGTTCGGGCCCACCCGGCCGCGCCACTCGGGCCCTTGGGGCCCCCGCGTCAAGGTGATCCGCAAGGAGACCTTGACCTGCCTGGAATGCATGACCTTCATTTGCCCACTGCACGACCACCCCTGCATGAGTGACATTCCCGAAGACATCCTCTGGCAGGAACTGTCCCATTTGATGGAGACCCCTTGAGCCCCAACGTGAAGGCCATTCCCCTCATCGTGCTGGGCGTGCTGCTCAACGCCGCCGCGCAGATCTGCTTGAAAAAGGGGCTGCAGGCTGCCGGAGGCATGCAGCTGGCGGCCGGTCCGCTCTTCCGCCTGATGCTGGAACCCTGGGTGATCGCAGGGCTCGCCTGCTACGCCGTGAGTGTGGTGGTGTGGCTGGGCGCCCTTTCCCTGGTGCAGGTGAACTACGCCTATCCCTTCCTGGCCCTGGGTTTCATCGCCAACGCCCTCATGGCCCGCGCCTTCCTTGGCGAAGCCATGACGCCCATGCGCTGGGTGGCCCTGGGTGTCATTGTCGTCGGCGTGGGCCTGCAGGCGCTGAGCGGCAGAGGGCAGTGAAACGAGGCCACGCGCTCATGATTGATTCACACCTGATCGAGATCTACCGACAGCATGCCGTGGACTGGGCGGACCAGCCCGCTCAGCGGGTGCAGGTGCAGGGAGCCTGGCGCGACATCTCCTGGCGCGAGCTGGGCGCGGCCATGGAGGCCATCGCGCGGGGGCTCATTCACCTGGGCCATCAGCCCGGCGATAGGGTGGGCCTCTGCGCCCGCAACATGCCTGAGTGGACCCAGGCCGACCTGGGCATCCTGGCGGCGCGGGGCGTCACAGTGCCGCTCTACCCCACCAACACCGCAGACCAGGCTCGGTTCATCCTGAGGGATGCCGATGTCCGCATGTTGTTTGTGGGCGAGCAGGCCGAAGTCGATCTGGGGCTGAGCCTGCTGGCGGCCGGCGACCTCGATCACCTCATCGCCCTGGATGCCGCCACCGACCTCAGGGGCGAGCCCCGGGCCCTCACGTTCTCGGCCCTGCTGGCCCTGGATGCAGGCGATTTCTGCGTCGAGGAACTGCAACACCGGGCCGCCCAATTCCGCATGGAGGATCTCCTCACCCTGGTCTACACCTCCGGCACCACCGGCGAACCCAAGGGCGTGATGCTCGATCACGCCAACCTGGCCGCGGCCATGCGCCTGCATGACCTGCGCCTGAAGCTGGACCCTGGGGATGTTTCCCTGGCCATGCTGCCCCTGTGCCACATCTTTGAGCGGGCCTGGACCTTCTACGTGCTCTACCGGGGCGCAGTGAATGTCTACCTCCGCGATCCCCTGACCGTCATCCAGGTCATTGGTGAGGTGAAACCCACCCACATGTGCGCCGTGCCTCGGGTGTACGAAAAGGCTTACGCGGGCATCCACGGGCGCATCGCCAAGGCGGGCTGGCCCGTGCGCAGGTTGTTCCGGTGGGCCATGGGCGTGGGCACCGCATGGGTGGGCCACCGCATCGCGGGAACGCCGCCGGGGGCATGGCTGAGCCTGAAGCATCGTCTGGCAGAGCGACTGATGTTCAAGAAACTGAGAGGTCTCTTTGGCGGCCGCTGCCGCTTCTTTCCCGTGGCTGGCGCCAGCCTGGCCGACGATGTGAACGTGTTCTTCCAGGCCATCGGCCTCAACCTGAAGTACGGTTACGGGTTGTCAGAGACCTGCGCCACCGTCTCCTGCTATGCGGATGACACGCTGCCCATCGGCACCCTCGGCCAACCGTTGGCGGGCCTCGATGTGAAGCTGGGCGAGGATCACGAGATCCTGGTCCAAGGCCCCACCATCATGCGCGGCTACTGGAAGCGCCCGGAAGAGACCGCCAAGGTCATGACGCCGGATGGGTACCTGCGCACTGGCGACGCGGGTGGCATGGATGCCCACGGCAACCTGATCTTCACCGAGCGGATCAAAGAACTCATGAAGACCTCCAACGGCAAATACATTGCTCCCCAGCGGGTAGAGGGCGCCCTGGGCAAGGATGCCTTCATCGATCAGATCGCCATCATCGCGGATTCCCGCCACTTCGTGTCAGCCCTGATCGTGCCTCACTTCGAGGGGCTGGAAGAACATGCCCGTGCCCTCGGACTCACCTTCCACGACGTGGCGGAACTGCTGGAGCACAGCAAGATCGTGGCCTTCTTTGAGACCCGCATCCAACGCCTGCAACAGGATCTGGCCCAGTACGAACAGGTGAAAAAGTTCACCCTGCTGAAGCGGCCCTTCTCCATGGAGCTGGGCGAGCTGACACCCACCTTGAAGCTGCGTCGGAGGTCCATCGAAGCGGCCTTCAAAGCCGAGATCGAAGCCATGTACCGCAGTGTGAAGCCCTGAACCGGGAGGGGGGAGGAAGGTTCCTTTTCTCCTGGCCAGTGTTCATGCTTTTTCTAGACCTGCCGAGTAAATAAGCATGGCCAACCAGCCCGTAAAGGCGGATCTATCCGTTCTCTGCGTCGAGGATGTGGCGGAGAGCCGGAAGGTGATGGTCCGCCTGCTGGAACGGCGCTTCAAAAGGGTGCATCAAGCGGCGGATGGGCTGGAGGGATTGGACTGCTTCCGGGAGCACAGCCCCGGGCTGGTCATCCTCGATATCCAGATGCCTCGCATGGATGGCATCGCCCTGGCCCGCCTCATCCGTTCAGAATCGCCCGCCACCCGGATCATCATCACCACGGCCCACGGCGAGGCCGAAACCCTGCTTTCCGCCATCGACATCGGCGTTTCCGACTACGTACTCAAGCCAGTCATGCCGGAGCGCCTCGATGAGGCCATCGACAAGTGTCTGCAGGTGCTGGCGCTCGAGCAGGCCCTCCTGCAGTCCAAGGCCAAGATCGAGACCCTGCTGGGCAGCATTGAAGATGCCTTCTTCGCCCTGGATGACCAGTGGCGCTTCACCTACCTCAATCCCAAGGCTGCGGAGTTTTTCCGCCTTCCACTCAGCCGCATCATGGGCCAGGTCTTCTGGAATGTCTTTCCGGAGAAAACCCAGGCTCATGAAGCCTATCGCGAGGCGATGGAGTCCCAGCAGGCGCGCAGCTTCGAGCATTACACCCCGGCCCTGGAGCAGTGGCACGAAGTCAGGGTCTATCCCCTGGATGGCGGCATCTCGGTCTACCTGCGGGACATCACGCTCCGCAAGGCCACCGAGGAGGAGATCCGCTTCCTGGCCTACTACGACAAGCTGACCGGGCTGCCCAACCGGATCCTCCTACAGGACCGCCTGCAACGGGCCATTCAGCGCGCCGTTCGCAGCGGGCAGCGGGGGGCCCTGCTGTTTCTGGACCTGGATCGATTCAAGTACATCAATGATTCCCTTGGGCACGAAGTCGGCGACAAGGTGCTCAAGGAGATCGCCGCCCGGCTGCAGCTCTGCATCCGCAACACGGACACGGCAGCCCGGCTGGGTGGTGATGAGTTCATCATCCTGCTGGATGGCTTCGAGCACCCCGACAACATCCACTCCATCTCCCATCGCATTCTTTCCTCGGTGTCCCAGGACATTCCGCACACGGATCTCATGCTGAGCGTGACGGCCAGCATCGGGATCTGTTTCTTTCCCGAGGATGGAGAGGCCGTGGAGGATCTCCTTCGTGCTGCCGACAACGCCATGTACCACGGGAAGAGCAAGGGGAAGAACACCTACCAGTTCTATCGGCCCGACATGAATGCTCACGCCCAGCATTACCTTCTGCTGGAACAGGAGCTTCGAAAATCCGTTCAGAACCAGGATTTCCTCATCCATTTCCAGCCCCAGTACCACCTGCGTTCGAACACGCTGGTGGGCTTCGAGGCCCTGGTGCGTTGGCGGCATCCGGAGCTGGGCATTGTCTCGCCCGCAGAGTTCATTCCTCTGGCTGAGGAGACCGGTCTCATCCTCAAATTGGGCGATTGGGTGCTGGAGAACGCCTGTCGACAGGCCCGGGAATGGCGGGATCGCTACGAAACCCCCTTCCGCATGGCCGTGAACATTTCCGGCCGCCAGTTCTGGGAGGGTGATCTGGTGGAGGCCGTGAAGCGGGGCCTGAGCATTTCCGGGCTCCCGCCGGATTGGCTGGAACTGGAGATCACCGAAAGCATGGTCATGCGAGATGCGGACATGGCCATCGAAAAGATGCGACGGATTACGGGTATGGGCGTGCGCCTCTCCATGGATGATTTCGGCACGGGCTACAGCTCGTTGTCGGCCCTCAAACGCTTCCCCATCCACACCCTCAAGGTGGACAAGTCCTTTGTGAAAGACGTCACCACCAATCCCAACGATGCGGCGATCTCGGTGTCCATCCTGGCCCTGGCCAGCACCATGAATTTGTCCGTGGTGGCCGAAGGCATCGAGACCAAGGAACAGCTGGCCTTCTTCCTGGAGCATGGCTGCGAGGTGGGGCAGGGCTACTTCTTTGGCCACCCACTTCCAGCCGTCGAAGCCGAAATCCATCTTCAGGGGCGGGTGCCGGAACAGGGACCCACCTGATGATCGGAAGCCGATTCAGAGGAACGGGCTCTGGAATCCTCCATGGCCTTGGTATCCTGATCTTTCCGTCTGATTTCGGAGGTCCCGCGTGTGTGGCATTGCAGGTGTATTTGAAGCCGAGGGTGCCTCGGGACTCGTGGCAGCGATCCTTTTTGCCATCCAGCATCGCGGTCAGGAGAGCTGCGGAACCGCGGCCCGCGATGCCTCTGGGCGCATCATCGGCCACAAGGGCATGGGCCTCGTGAAGCAGGTGCTGGATGAAGAGATCCAGGCCCGGCTCGCGGGAGCCACCGCCATTGGGCACGTCCGGTATCCCACGGCAGGCTGCAGCGACGTGGTCAATGCCCAGCCCCACGTGATCGAATTGGCCGAAGGGCCGATCATGGCCATCTCCTCCAACGGCGACCTCATCAACTACGGGGAAGTCCGGGCCCGCATGGAAACGGAAGGCGTGGTCTTCAAGAGCGACAACGACGCCGAGCTCATCGGACGGCTCATCGCCATGTACCACGTGCGGGACGGGCTGGAGATCACGGCGGCCATCGCCCGGGTGCAGGTGGAGTTGAAGGGCGCCTTTTCCACGGTGCTGATGTACCGCGATGGCCTGTACGCCTTCCGGGATCCCCATGGCTTCCGGCCCATGGTGATGGGTCACCTGCATCATGACGGGGAGGGAGAACCTGTCAGCGAGGGCACGGTCTTCTCCTCGGAATCCTGCGGATTCGGCATCGTCGGGGCCCGGCTCCTGCGGGAGGTGAAACCTGGGGAGATCCTGCGGCTGGAGAAAGGGCATCCCGTGACCACCGTGGGGCTGGCTCCGCTGCAACCCCGTCACTGCGTCTTCGAGCTCATCTACTTCTCGCGCCCAGACAGCTGTGAATTCGGCGAAACGGTCTACCAGGCCCGCGAGCGCATTGGCGCCTGCATGGCCGCCAAGGATGAGGCCCTGGTGAACGGAGATGACCTGGCGGTCATGCCGGTGCCCGATTCCTCGAACTTCATCGCCCTGGGCTACGCCAAGGCCAAGAAGGCGGAATTCAGCATGGGCCTCCTTCGCAATCATTACGTGGGTCGCACTTTCATCAAGCCAACTCAGGCCAGCCGTGATGAAGGCGTGAAGCAGAAGTTCAACCCCTTGCCTGATTTCTTCCCGGGCAAGCGGGTCGTGCTCATCGATGATTCCATCGTGCGTGGCACCAGCTTGCGGAAGATTGTCTCCATGATCCGCAAGGCCGGGGCCAAGGAGATCCACGTCCGCATCGGCTCGCCCAAGGTCATCGGTCCCTGCTTCTACGGCATCGACACACCCACCCGCGAGGAACTCATCGCCAACCGCATGTCGGAAGGCGAAATCAAGGACTACCTGGGCGCCGACAGCCTGCGCTGGCTGGAGGTGGAGGATTTCCAGGGCCTGCTGCCCGGCCGCCGTCAGGATTTCTGCACCGCCTGCTTCGACCTGGACTACATCTATCCGCCCGATGGCTTCGCCACGAAAATGAATGTACCGTCCGTCTGGGAAGCGTCGCCCGTAACCTGATGGCTCAGCCACTTCTCTGGTGGACGCGACGATCGGATCGTTTGAGCATGATCCTAACGAAGAAGGAGAACCCATGGTGGATCTGGTTGCCAATCGGGAAATCATCACTGTCGGCGTCATCGGTGGCGGGCGTGGCGGCACGCAGCTGTTCGGATTCTTTGATACCAGTCATCTGGCCAAGATTCGCTTCGTGGTCGACACGAATTTGTCGGCCCCGGCCATGCTCGCCGCCAAGGCCAAGGGGATCCCTGTCTACACCGATTTCGATCAGGCCCTGGCGAAGGAGAAGGTCGACTTCGTCATCGAGACCACGGGCATCGAGGGCTTCGAGGAGCGGCTGGCCGAGCGCCTTGCCGGCACCCTTACGGGCGTTCTCACCCACGGCATGGCCCGTCTCATGATCCAGGTGATGGATGAACATCGGCAACAGACCCAGGAAGAGGTGGCTGCGGTCGTCCATCCCATCAAGGAACAACTGGCCGAAGGCCTGCAGGGCAGCGAGTCCATCGTCAAGGAGATCAACCAGGTGATGTCCAGCATGCAGATGCTGTCCCTCAACGCCAGCATCGAAGCCGCCAAGGCGGGCGTGCATGGCCGAGGATTCGCCGTGGTGGCCAACGAGATGGGCAAGTCCGTGGAAACGGTGCGGACCCTCACTCAGGAGATCGTGAACGTCAACGCCAACATCGTCCAGGTGTCCACCCAGATCGATTCCATCCTGGAGATGCTCAAGTAGGGTTCAGCCGCACACAGTTGCCAGCACACCCGCCTGCAGCTCCACACCGCTGAACACGCCGCGATCCAGCACCAGACTGGTGACGAGGGCCACCGGCGTGACATCAAAGCTGGGGTTCCAGGTGGGCATGCCTTCCGGCGCCCAGCGCAGGGTGCCATAGCCGCGCACTTCGGCTTGGTCGCGTTCCTCGATGGGGATGGCGGCCCCGTTGGGGCAGGCCAGGTCCACGGTGGAAAAGGGGGCCACGGGATGGAAGGGGATATTGTGGAAACGG
>JAYVRY010000059.1:0-7806 GCA_043775845.1 Acidobacteriota bacterium | reverse complement strand
CCGGTCCTCCCTGATGTGGGGGGCTATGGCAATGCCACGCCGCAGAACATGACCCTCGGCCAGTTCGGGCGCACCCCCGCCACGAACAACGTGGACATGAAGCTGGACTACTCGTGGCAGATCGCGCCCAAGGTCAAAGCCAGTCCATCCGTGGATGTCTACAACCTGTTCAACGCCCGCCTTGCGACGCGCGTACTGCAGCAGGCCACGGATTCAGGCGGCAACCCGGATCAGCGCTACGGCAATGCCACCGATTGGCAGCGCGGCCGACGTGTCCGTTTCGGTTTCAAGATCACGTTCTAAGCCAGATCAAGTCCAAAAGGAGTGGATGCCCCAGCCCCGGCTGGGGCATCCTTTTCGATTCTGGAGTTCCCATGTCCACCTCCATCCTTTTCGAGATCCGCGACCGCATCGCCACGCTGACGCTCAACCGGCCCGAAAAGCTCAATGCCTTGGTCCCGGAGATGAAGGAGGGTTTCGAAGAGGCCCTGGCCAGGTCTGCCGAACCGGGCGTGAAGGCCCTGCTGCTGCGAGGCGCAGGGCGGGCCTTCTGCGCAGGTGGTGACATCGGCTGGATGGCCAAGGCCCTGTCTGAAGGCCGGTGGATGGAGATGGAAGCCCTGCTCGATCTGGGCGTGGCCGTGGCTCATGGCCTGATGACGTTGCCCAAGCCCGTGGTAGCCATCCTGCAGGGCCCTGCAGCGGGCGCGGGCATGAGCCTGGCGCTGGGCGCGGACCTGCGTCTGGCCACGCCCGAGGCCCTCTTCAGCATGGCCTTCGTGAAGCTGGGCCTGCACCCGGATTGGGGCGGCAGCGTGGGCTTGTCGCGCCTGGTCAATCCCGCCATCGCCGCCGAGCTGATGCTGACCGGCGACACCATCGATGTGACGCGCGCCCAGGCCCTGGGCCTCGTGAATCAGATCGTGCCTGCGGATCAGCTGGAAGCCGCCGTGGAGGCCCTGGGCCGCCGCCTCGCCGCTGGGCCCGCCGACACCTTCGCTCGCATCAAGGCCAGTCTGCTGCGCAACCAGGGCCTGGATGCGGACCTTCTGCGCGCCCGCCTCGAAGCCGAGGGCGCCCAGATGAAGGCCGCCATGCGCCATCCGGATGCCAAGGAAGGGCTGGCCGCCTTCCTCGAAAAACGAGCGCCCCGATTCGCCTGAGGGCAGATCTGGACGCCCCTAACATCCTGGAAAGATTCGGCAATGATGTGGCATTTGGATTCTAGGCCACCCGTCCTCACCATCTGCTCCGACTGCGAGCATCACGCCCTGCACCGTCCCAAACAGGGCAAGGCCATCACCAAAGCCCTGAGCTTCCTGACAGCTGCTACTGGACCGGAAGTGCCTCCAGGGCCGTGGCGGCGAAACTGGAGGGAACGGGGAGGGGCTGACCAGACAGTCAGCCCTAACGCATCTGTCGGCTTTGGGAGGCCTCGATGAGTTCCTTGATGCGCCGGGCATGGGCTTTGGTGTGGCCATGGCTGGTGAGGGGATCGCTGCCGCCGGTGCTTTCCACCAGGATGTCGGCCCAAAAGATGCCGGTATCGATGCGGACGCTGGCCACCTTCGAGAGGTGAATGCTGATCTCGTTCACCGTGAACCAGGAGCGTTTGCGGCGCACCACGGCGGCATCCGTCACCTCGATCACCGTGGTGAACAAGTGATTGCCCATCGTCCAACGGCTGGCGCGAAAGGTCTCGGTGGCCATCAGAGGGCATCCTTGGCGGCGGCAGCCACGGCCTCAGGCGTGACGCCGTAGGCCACCAGCAGCTTCTCGGGCTTGCCGCTCTGGCCGAACTGATCGTTCACACCCACGCGGCGCACGGGCATGGGATGGGTTTCGGACAGGATCTCCGCCACGATGCCACCCAGTCCGCCGTGGATCTGGTGTTCCTCGCAGGTGACCACGGCCTTGTGCCGCTGGGCCTGGGCGATGAGCGTCTCCCGGTCGAAGGGCTTGATGGTGGGGCAGTGCAGCACAGTGGCTTCGATGCCTTCGGCGGCCAGCAGCTCCGCGGCGCCCAGGCAGATGGAAGTGCCCAGGCCGCAACCCACCAGCAGTACATCCTTGCCAGCGCCAGACGCCTCCGCGTTGGTCCGCATCACCACAGCCTTGCCCATCTCGAACGTGTAGTCTTCCTCGTGGATGCGGGGGAACTTGTCGCGGGTGAGGCGGACGTACACGGGGCCTTTGTGCTCGTAGGCGAAGCGCACGGCCTGCCTGGTCTCGATGCCATCGGCGGGGCACAGCACCGTCAGGCCGGGGATCATGGACATGAGGGCCAGATCCTCCAGGCACTGGTGCGTGCCGCCGTCCTCGCCCACAGTGAGGCCCGCGTGGGTGGCCACGATCTTCACGTTCTGGTGGCCCACGCCCACGGCCTGGCGCACGAATTCGTAGGCGCGGCCCGTGGCGAACATGGCGAAGGTGCTGAGGAAGGGCACCACGCCGGTGGTGGCGGCACCAGCGGCGGCGGCCACCATGCCCTGCTCGGCGGCGCCCATGTTGAAGAAGCGCTCAGGGAAGGCCTTGGCGAACTTGCTGGTGCGGGTGGAGCCGGCGAGATCGGCATCAAACACGATGATGTTGGCGCCTTCGTTCCCCAGTTCCACCAGGGTGTCACCGTAGGCATCCCGCAGGCTGTCCATGACCACGCCCACCTTGCCGCCCACACCCGCCGTTTCCGCGCCTGCCATGACCACTCCTGTTGAAGGGTTCATTCTACGCGAGCCGCCGTCGAAACGCTGCCGCTCCGCAGCAGCGATGGGCGGATCGCCGGACGATCCACCAGGAATCGGGCTGAAGGCCTTAGGCTGGAGGCATGGTTAGGCACTTCCGGCCCGCCGCCCTCCTGTGGGGCCTCTTCCTTGCCTTGGGCGGGCTGGCCCTGGGCCTTCGCCTGCGTGCCCCGAGCCATCCGGCCCTGCCTTGGCTTACAGCCGCCTTGCTGGCCCTCCTGGGGTTGCGGATCATGGGGCTGATCCTGGAGTGGCGGGGGCGGAAGGTGCCCGGGACGCGAATCCTCCTGCCGGCCGTCCTGTTCGTAGAGGGATCGGGGCTGGTGTTGGCCGGATCGTCGCATCACACCCTTCAGCTGCGCCTCGGCACAGCCCTGGTGTTGGAAGTCCTGCTGCTGGTTCTGGCCGTGCGAGCCTGGCAGAAAACCCCGGCCCAGCCAGGCGACTGGCCGGAGACGCGCATCGCCGAAGCCTTCGAGGCCTTCATCCCGCCCCGGGCCGCCCACCTCATGGCCCTGGAGCTGGTGATGCTGGGCAGCGCCCTCCGCTTTCTGTTCGGTGGCTTCCGCACACCCGCCCCCGCAGGCTTCAGCCATCACCGGGAGGCGGCCCTGCGCAGCATCCTGCCCATCGTGCCCCTGCTGATCCCCGGTGACTTCCTGCTGCTGAAGGTGATCTCCTCGGGACTGGCGCCCTGGCTGCGGTGGACCTTGCACGGCTCCACGATCTACGCGGTGCTCTGGCTGGTGGGCTTCTACGCCACGCTCAAGGCCCGCCCCCACCAGATCCACGACGGTGAAGTCCAACTCCACCTGGGCTTGATCAAGTCCTGCACCTTCCCCGCATCCCTGGTCGAATCCGCCGCGCCTCTGCCGGACTTCGACGATGACTGGGCCCGCCATGCCTACATGAAGGGCGTGCCGAACCTGGTGGCCAAGGGGAACGCGGTGCTCGAACTGAAGCTGTCGGAACCCGTCTGCGTGCAAGGCCTGCTGGGCCTGGGCCGTTCCACACAGCGCCTGGCTGTATCGGTGGATGAGCCCTCCGCCTTCATCGCCGCCCTGGGGCGCCCATGCGCCTGAGCCTGCCCATCGACCCCCTGCTGCCCGAACTCACCGCCAGCCTCCACAACCATCCAAACCTGGTGCTGCAGGCCGACCCCGGCGCAGGCAAGACCACCCGCGTGCCTCCGGCGCTGCTGGAATCCGGGCTGTTAGGAAACGGCGAATGCTGGATCCTCGAGCCCCGTCGCCTCGCTGCACGCCTAGCCGCCACCCGCGTGGCGGATGAGCTGGGCGAAGCCCTTGGTCAGCAGGCGGGCTACGCCGTGCGCTTCGAACAAAAGGTCTCCAAGGCCACGCGGCTGCGCTTCGTCACCGAGGGCCTGCTCCTGCGCCGCCTCCACGGGGATCCCCAATTGCGCGGCATCAGCGCCGTGGTGCTGGACGAATTCCACGAACGCCACCTGCACACGGACCTGGGCATCACGTTGCTGCGGCGATTGCAGCGGGAATCCAGGCCTGATCTGCGCCTGCTCGTGATGTCCGCCACACTGGATCCCGGCCCCGTGGCCGCCTTCCTCGATGCCCCTGTGCTGCGGAGCGAAGGCCGAGTGTTCCCCGTGAACACCGCCTTCCTGCCAAGGCCCGATGATCGACCCATCGACCAACAAGTAGCTGATGCCCTGGAACGCCTCTACAGCGAGGGACTGAAGAACCACACCCTGGTCTTCCTGCCGGGGGCTGCGGACATCCGCGCCTGTCTCAAGGGCTGTGAAGGCCTGGCCCAGCGGCGAGGCCTGAGCCTGCGCCCCCTGCATGGCGAGCTGTCGCCCGATGCCCAGGCTCACGCGCTGGCAGTTAGCGACACGCCCAAGGTCATCCTCAGCACCAACGTGGCCGAAAGCTCCGTCACGCTGGATGGCATCGGCGCCGTGGTGGATTCGGGCCTGGGCCGGGAGGCCTCGCACTCGCCCTGGTCCGGGCTCTCGGGCCTGCGCACCGTGCGCATCAGCCAGGCCCGCTGCACACAGCGCACGGGTCGCGCGGGCCGCACGGGGCCGGGCCGTTGTCTGCGGCTTTACACCGAGGCCGACTTTGGCGGCCGCCCCGCCTTCGACACACCGGAGCTGCAGCGCTCGGACCTGGCCGAGCCCCTCCTGAGCCTACACGGCATGGGCATCGCCGATCCTGCGGGCCTGGACTGGTTCGAGGCACCGCCCGCCGCCTCCATGACTGCGGCGGAAGCCCTGCTCACCCAGCTGGGCGCCTTGGAAAACGGGGCCCTCAGCGCCGTGGGTCGCCGCATGGCAGACCTGCCCCTGCATCCGCGCCTGGCGCGTCTGGCCATCGCTGGCGAGGACCTGGGCATCCCCCAACTGGCCCTTCGCGCAGCGGCCCTGCTCGAGACGGGCAACCTTTCCGCCCGCCAGGGCCTGGCCACCCGTGAGGGTCAAGGTTGGGCACCGGTTAAAACGGGTCACGGCGCGGATTCGGATCTGCTGCTGCGCCTCGATCAGTTCGAGGAAGCCGAGGCCGCGGGCTTTGGCGCGGGGGCCTGCCGGGCTGCGGGCCTGGACCTGGCCGCCCTCCAGCGCGCCAAGCGGGCCGCGCAATCCCTGGCGCGCTGCCTGCCCTCCAGCCTGGCCAGGGGAGACCGCCTGCTCGCTGTCGCTCGCGATGTCCCCCCCGGAACCCCTCGCGTGGTGACCGGGCCAAGCCCCGCCACCGCGGCTTCCGAACCTGCGGATGCCGAAACCCGGCTGCTGAAGGCCCTGCTGGCGGCCTATCCCGATCGCGTGGGCCAGCTATCGGCCAATGGCACCTGCGCCTTCGCCGGGGGTGGCGGCGCCAAGTTGGATACGTCCAGTCGCGTACGTCGTCCCGGGCTGATCCTGGCCCTGGAAGCCGAGGCCCTGAAGCAGGGCACGGGTGGACAAACGCTCATCCGCATGGCTTCTCGCTGCGAAGCGGATTGGCTGCTGGAGGCCTTCCCGGATCGATTAGAAGACGTGGACGAAGTCGTCTTCAACGCTTCGGCCGGGCGGGTCGAACGCCGCACGGAAATCCGCTTTGAAGGGTTGAGCATCGACATGAGCCGTGGGCCCGCTGATCCTGCGGATCCCCGCGTGACGGGTCTGCTGGCGCAGGCCCTGAGGGATCGGCCTTTGGACGATGTGCCAGCCCGGTTCCTGGCGCGTCTTGCCTTTCTGCGAAAGCACCGTCCCGACCTGGAGCTGCCGGAGGATCTGCTGGATCCGCTGCTGGAAGGCGCCTGCCAGGGCCGATCCACCCTGCGCGAAGTACAGGATGTGGACTGGCCCGCGTCTCTGCGCCAGGCCTTTCCTTCCGACCTGCTCCGCCTGCTGGACACCTGGGCCCCCGAAGCCATCCAGCTGCCCAAGGGACGCCCCACCAAGGTCCATTACGAAGACGACCCACCCTGGATCGCCTCGCGGCTCCAGGATTTCTGGGGGCTCAAGAAATCCCCCGCCGTGGCTGGGGGCGCCGTGCCGCTGGTACTGCATCTGCTGGCCCCCAACATGCGGGCCGTGCAGGTCACCACGGATCTGGCGGGCTTCTGGCAGCGGGCCTACCAGGAGCTGCGGCCGGGGTTGTCCCGGCGTTATCCGAAGCATCACTGGCCGGAGTGAGAGCCATTCTGTTGCTCGGTCAGCAGGGTGCCGAGCAACCATGAACAGTCTGGACTGAAACCAACACGCCTTCCTTTCGGATTAAGCTGGAGCCATGCACACGTTCCGCGCCATCCGACCCGACGACGATGCAGCCATCGCCGCCATCATCCGCATCGTCATGCCCGAGTTCGGCGCCGACGGCCCCGGCTTCGCCCTCCACGATCCCGAAGTCGACCACATGTGCGCCGCCTACTCCGTGCCTGGCGCTGCCTACTTCGTGGTGGTGGACGAGGCTGACCGGGTGCTGGGGGGCGGGGGCATCGCGGCCCTGGAGGGTGGAGAGCCCTGTGTCTGTGAGCTGCGCAAGATGTACTTCCTGCCGGAAACCCGGGGCCAGGGCATGGGCGAGGCGCTGCTGCGGCATTGTCTGGCGGTGGCCAAGGACCTTGGCTACCGCACCTGCTACCTGGAAACCCTCTCGGGCATGGACCAGGCCATCCGCCTCTACAAGAAGCTCGGCTTCACGCCGCTCTGCTCGCCCCTGGGCCGGACCGGGCATGGCGGCTGCGACCATTGGTTTGCTCAGGAACTGGCATGATCATTGGCCTCGGCACGGATCTCTGTCCTCCGAGCCGCTGGCGACACCTGGTGGAGCGCTTCGGGGCGGACAAGATGGTGGCTCGGATCCTCCACCCGGAGGAGGCGGCCTACCTGCTGGCTGGGAATCGTGAGCGCCTGCCGGAGCGCCTCGCGGGGCGCTGGGCTCTGCGGGAGGCCTTCGGGAAAGCCCTGGGGGTGGGCCTGGAGGGTTGGTCCTGGAAGGAATTGCGCTATGTGAATGGTCGCTTGTGGGCTGTGGGGGCCTTGGCGGACCAGCTGGTGACCCGGAAAATCCAGTTCCTGCATGGCAGCGTCAGCCACGATGGGGACCTGGCCATGGCCGTGGTCATCCTGGAGAGTGGGGGCCAGTAGGGGTTCCGACGCGTCGGAAACTCAAGCCTTGGATTTCGGCGCCGATCCCGAAAACAGGATGACCCCGATGGACCCACTTCAGGCCAAGCAGCAGATGACCCTCGCCGAGTTCCGGAGCCTCCGGGACTTCATCTATGCCAAATCCGGCATCTTCTTCAGCGAATCCAAGCAATACTTCCTGGAGAACCGGCTGAGCAAGCGGATCGCCGAGCTGAAGCTGCGGAGCTATGCGGACTACCTCTCCCTGCTGCAGGGCAGTCAGGGCTCGGCCGAGATGAAGCGGTTGTTCGTGGAAATCACCACCAACGAAACCAGCTTCTGGCGCAACCCGCCTCAGATCGAAGCCTTCCAGAACATCGTGCTGCCGGATGCGGCCAAGCAGGCCCGGGAACGCGGGCAGAGCCGCCTGCGCATCTGGTCGGCGGCCTGCTCCAGCGGCGAGGAACCCTACACCCTGGC
>JAYVRY010000058.1:0-7818 GCA_043775845.1 Acidobacteriota bacterium | reverse complement strand
ATGGAGGTCGAACTGGTCAACGATGGGCCAGTCACGTTCATCTTGGAACGTCCCGATGATCGGCGAGCCTCAGCCTGGAAAGCAATGAACCGCGAATGGCGCGAATCGCCCTTCGGGCGCGCGAATGACGTATGGTCATCCTTCCGCCTCCACTCACGGGGCGGATCCACCGGCTCTTGAAGGTCGGCAGAGCCGCCCCGTGAGTGGCCAGCCACGCCACGCGTGGCTGGGGGCCGGAGGCCCAGGCGATCTGCATCCGCTCTATTCGCGCCCATTCGCGGCATTCGCGGTTCCATTTTTTCGCGAAATGGTGGCTGAAGCAGGCCGATAGTCAGGTGGAACGTTGACCCAAGCTCGAGTTGATCAGGCCTTGGTCGCGTCGAGGAGGAAGTGCCCCTCGATCACTTTGACGGCCCGTCCCCCCATGCGCAGCCGGTCGCCCACCAGCTCACAGGCCAACTCGCCGCCTCGGGGCGAGGCCTGGAAGGCCCTCAGCCGAGACCTGCCCAAACGCTTCACCCAGTAGGGAATGAGCATGCAGTGGGCGCTGCCCGTGACCGGATCTTCGGGCATGCCATCGCCGGGATAGAAACACCGGGACACCACGTCGTAGCTCTCGCCAGGGGCGCTGATGATCGTGCCCAGGGCTGGCAGTTGGGACAGGACGCCATAGTCCGGCTGCACGCGGCGCACGGCGGTTTCATCGGCGAGGATCGCCAGCACATCGCGGCCCAGGAACACCTCTGCGGGTCGCACCCCCAGGCCCAATTCCAGCCGGTCGAGC
Organism: Acidobacteriota bacterium; assembly: GCA_043775845.1. Classification (GTDB taxonomy): domain Bacteria; phylum Acidobacteriota; class Holophagae; order Holophagales; family Holophagaceae; genus Geothrix. Next base: position 7,034 of record JAYVRY010000058.1, on the reverse strand, counting down.
AAGTGGGGGGCGGGCGTTCCGGGACGGGCCGGGAAATCCAGCACCAGGTCCTCGCCCTCGCGGTCCACCGTCAGCAGGCCACTCCGGCTCTGAAACACCACCCGTTGGGCACCGGGTTCCAACTCGTGCAGGACGAGCCAGGCGCTGGCCAGCGTGGCATGCCCGCAGAGGTCGATCTCGGCCAGGGTGGTGAACCAGCGAATGCGCCAGCCTGCGGGTTCCTTCACGAGGAAGGCCGTTTCGGCGAGGTTGTTCTCCACGGCGATGGCTTGCAGGAGCGCATCCGGAAGCCAGGTCTCCAACGGCATGACGGCCGCCGGGTTGCCCTGGAAGGGCTGGGAGGCGAAGGCATCGATCTGGTGAAAGGGCAGGCGCATGAAGCCTCCTGACTCCATCCTCGATGGTTTGGCTGTCAGGCGAAAGGCTGGCCAAACCCGAGCGGTCCACCAGGGCAGGCCATGTAAATGAGGATGCCGATCCTTTCCATCCCTGGTTCAATGAAGTAAAGCCTTTGAAGACCTGGAGCACCTATGACCCGCAAGTCAATCGAGACGGCCAAACTGTACTTTGTGCTGTCCGCACTCTCCTTGACCTTGGCGGCTCAGGAGCAGGTCCCGATGGCCCAGATGGCCCCGGCTGTGGCGGAGGCCATCAAGCCCCCCGAATCCTGGGCCGCAGAGTCAAAGCCCGTGGCCGTGAGCCGCACGCCGGGCCAGGTGAGCCTCTTCGATGAAGAAGACATCCACCGTTATGGCTCCAGGACGCTGGGTGAGTTCCTCCTCCGCGAGATGCCGAGCCAGGTGCAGAACCAGGGCGGGCCGGGGTTGCCCTCGCACATCTACCTGGGTGGCAGCCGGCCGCAGGACACGCTGGTGCTGATCGATGGCGTGCCCCTCATGGATCCGGGCCGCCTGGGCCAGGATCTCAACGAGGTGCCGCTGCTGGGCATCACCCGCATCGAAGTGATCACGGGGTCGCCGAGTTCCGGCCCCAGTGGCCAGGGCGGCACCATCGCCCTCTTCACCGGCAAGCCCACCAAAGCCGGTGCCTCGGGTGAGCTGAGCGGCCTGGGCGGCAACAACGGCCAGGGCCAGAGCACCGCCACGCCCGGCTGGGCTTGGGGGGGCGGCTACCTGCGGGGCGGCAACCTCAGCGCAGAAGAAAAACAAAGCACCACGACCATTCGGCCCTATCGGCAGGTCACCAACTTCTTCGGCCTGGGCCAGCAGTGGGGCCCGGCCCTGTGGAGCGTGGCCTGGCGCAGCACCTTCTTCGGCGTGCCTCAGCCCTACCAGGATGTCACCGACTTCTCCCGCATCTACAACCCGGGCCGCGAAAGCCGCCAGCGGGGCGATAGCGGGCAGGTGCGCGTGGACTGGGTCCTGGCTCCGGGAATGAACCTGGAGACAGTGCTTGGCCTCTCCCGCTTCCGGCATGACCAGGCCGATGAAGGGTCTGCCATCCCCGGCCACTTCGAAGGCCGACAGACCCGATTCCAGACCGCGCTCCATCTCGGTGTCGGCCCCCGGTCGGGCCTGAGCCTGCGGCTGGAAGGCCAGGACAGCCGCCAGGAAGGCGACGAGGATCCGACCATTCGGGGCGCCGCCAAGGGCAGTCAGGTGGGCTTGGGGTTGGAGTGGTACTTCGAACCCATTCCGGGCTTTCGAGTGCTGGGCCAAGCTCGGGGCACCAAGGATCGCCAGTCGCTTGGGCAGGGCAGCTTTGATACCGAAATCCTCAACGCTTCGGGACACTCGCTGCGGCTGGGCTTCAACCAGGACCTGCCGGGCGGCTTCCGGCTCTACGGCGCAGGCGGCGGTGGCCGCACGGCCCCGGCCCTGATCCAGCAATTGCGCAACAGCACCCTGCCAGGGGTCACGCCCCTCCGCATGGAGCAGACCACCTTCATGCAGCTGGGCCTCGGCTGGGGCAAGGGCAATTGGTACGGCAAGGTCGAAAGCCAACAGCAAACCGGCAAGGATCTCATCGGTTCGGATGGCCTTGCCTACGTGAACCAGGACAAGGTGCGCGTGCAGGGCACTGACCTGGCCTTCGGCTGGCGCACCGCCAAGAAGCTGGGGCTGGAAGCCTTCGTCCGCACCCAGGAGGCCCGCGACCTCAACGCTCCCGAGGGGCAGCCGTTCAGCACCGCCGCCGCTCAGCGCCGCCCCTTCAGCGCCCATGGTCTGAAGGGCATGGCGGGCAGCAGCCAGGTGCAGGTGGAGGTCCACTACACCATGCAGGGCCACCAGTACGCCACGCTGGGGGACTGCGACTGCGCCCAGCCCATCCCCACGGTGAAGGCCACCCAGGTGGTCTACCGGGATGTGGGCATGTCCACCACCGTGAAGGCGGGCCGCCGCTGGACCCTGGTCTGGCGCGGCGAACACCTCATCCAGCCCAAGGTGGATCCCGCCGACTGGGTGTCCAAGCTCAAGGATGGCCAGAACGATGCCTTCCAGGTCTACGGCTATCCCGCGGCCCGACCTTCCTACTCCTTCGAAGCCCGTTTCAACTACTAGGAGGGATCCATGCGCACCCGAATCCTTCCCCTGCTCCTGCTCCTGGTTTCCCTCTTCAGCTGCAACAGCAGCTCCAAGCAGGATGCCCAAGGCACGCCCCTCATCTACGATTTCCACCCCGGCCGGGCCAATGTGAACCCGGGCACTTCCACGCTTCTGTTGGCCAACTTCGTGGGCGGCACCGCCACCATCGACCAAGGCATCGGCGCCGTCACCAGCGGCGTGCCCGTGCCTGTGTCTCCGAGCACCACCACCGTGTACCAACTGACGGTAAAGGGCGCCACGGGGGATCCGGCCGTGGCCACCACCACGATCACCGTGGGGCCCCTGTCCGTGGACATCACGCCTGCCCAGATCACCCTTCCCCTGGGCCAGTCCCAAGCCTTCAGCGCCAACATCACGGGGCTGGCTGATCGCCGCGTGCAATGGTCCGCCCAGGGCGGGACCATCGATGCCCAGGGTGTCTTTACCGCAGGCCGCACGCCCGGCGCCTACCTCATCAGCGCGCAAAGCCTCGCCGAACCCACCCTCTGTGCCAAGGCCTTCGTCACGGTGCTGGGCGCGCCCATCGTCGTCACCGTCAACCCGCCCGCCCCCATCCTCACCACGGGACACACCCTCGCTTTCACCGCCCTGGTCACCGGCTCGGCCAATGGCGCTGTCACCTGGACCACCAGCGCCGGCAGCATCACGGCCGGAGGTGTCTTCACGGCGCCCGCCACCACCGGGAGCGTCATGGTCACCGCCACCAGCACAGCGGATGCAACCCGGAGCGCCAGCATCACAGTGAACGTCGTGGCGGCTCCCAGCGCCACCAGCCTCCTCCCGGCGAAGGGAACGGTGACTGCCGGAACAGCCACCGCCGTCACTCCGACCTTCGCCAACGGCACCGCCACCATCGGCACCACGGGGCCCGGGTCCAGCAACCTCGCAGCTGCCGCCACCAGCGGCACCGCCGTATCCACGGGAGTGCTTGCCGTCAACACGACCTGCACCCTGACCGTCACCAACCTGGCCGGTGATACCGCCACGGCCAGCACCGCCATCACCACCGTGCCTGCGGCCACGGCGAGCCTAGCCCCAAGCAGCGCCGCTCCCCTGCGTGGCGCGGCCAACGTCACGATCACTCCCACCTTCACCGGCGGCACCGCTGTGGTAGGCACCAGTCAAGGGGCCTCGAATGTCTCCGCCAGCGCCACCTCCAACGTTGCCATCGGCGTGCAGGCCACGGGTTTCACGACCGCCACCACCTACTGGATGCGGGTCACCAATGCCGCTGGGGACTTCGTGGATGCCAGCACCACCATCACACCGCAAACGGTTGGGGTGGCCGCCCTGAGCCCCGCCGCACCCACGGTCTCTGTATCCACCAGCACCACGTTCACCACGACGGTCACAGGTGGGTTCCTGGGCACCGTGACCTGGAGCGGCACGGGTGGCACCTGGGCTGGCAACAGGTGGACCGCGCCCCCCATTGCAGGCACCTACACCATCACCGCGACCTCGACCGACGACATCACCAAGACCGCCACCACCTCTGTCACCGTAGTGGACCTGCCCGTGATCACCACCTTCACCTTGAAGCAGGTGGGCTTCTCCTCTCCCACCTGGGCCCTTGACGCCACCTATTCTGGCGGCACGGGCGTCGTGGACCAGGGGGTTGGCACCCTCGCGAGTGGGGTTCAGCTCAACGTGGGACTCACCCATGCAGATCTGTACACCCTCACCGTCACCAACCTTGCCGGCGCCAGTGTCACCCAGACAGCCAGTGCCGTCGCCATCGTCGTGGATTCGGGCAGTACGGGCTCCGTCCTGCCAGGGCGCACCTACACGCCCCTTGCGCATGTGAACGGCGCCACCAACACCACCATCAGCTACGCGGCCTCCAGCGGCAGTGTGACCAGCGGGGGCGTGTTCACACCGCCCATGGCGGACGGCGCCTATACCCTGACGCTCACCGCTCAGGCCGATCCCTCCGTGAAGTCGATCGTCACCGTCAATGTCTACCCCCTCGTCATGCCCCAAAGCCAGACCATCGCCCCCAATGCCAGCTTCACCTTCCGGGCGCCGGTACTCGGCCTCGCCAATTCAGGCGTGACCTGGTCGCTCAGCTCCGCGTCCTTGGGCACCATCTCCTCTCAGGGCGTCTTCACCTCCAATGGCACCACCGGCAGCGTGACCGTGACCGCCGCCCTGGCGGCAGACGCCACGGTCAAGGGCACAGCCAATCTCACCATCCAGCCCGGCTTCGCCTACACCAACACCTTCACGGCCATCACCGGGCCTTCCGCCATCACCACGCTGCGAACCCAACACGCCCTCACCCGCCTGCCCATCGAATACATCCTGGCCAGCGGCGGCTTGAATGGCGGCATCCCCACCGCCATCCTGGAGACTTTCTACCAGTCCACCTGGAGCACGAAGGCCGCGAGCCTGATCACCGCCAGGTCCCGCCACACCGCTACTCTGCTCCCCACGGGCCTCGTCCTCATCGCCGGAGGCCGGGACGCGGCGGGGAACCCCCTGGCCAGCGCCGAACTCTACGACATGAACTTCGACACCATCGCCGCCGTCCCAGGCTCCCTGCTCGCCGCGCGGGAAGATCACACCGCCACCCTGCTTCAGAACGGGAAGGTGCTCTTCACCGGCGGGCGGGGCGCCTCGGGGACCTTGGCTTCAGCCGAGCTCTACGACCCGGCCACCAACGCGTTCACACCGGCGGCTACGGCCATGGCCGATCCCCGCGTGGGCCACTCGGCCGTGACGCTCCTGGATGGCCGTGTGCTCGTGGCGGGCGGCAGCAAGGATGGAACCGATTTCAATCTCAGCCTCAGTGCGGATCTATTCGATCCCACCACAGCAGCCTTCTCGCCTGCCAACGGTGTCCTCCCCTACGGCCGCCGGAACATGGGCGCCGCCCTGGCGCCCAGTGGCTTCGTCACCCTGCTGGGCGGCGTGTTCACCCCGAGCGTCCCTCTGGTGAACTCAGGCGGCCAGAAGTTCGACCCTGCGGCTGCCAGCAATGCCTTCACCAACTTCACCTCTCTGACGGCCCCCATGTCCCGAGGCCGCAACCGCCCCCTGTTCACCCTCCTCGCGGACGGCAACATGCTGGCCCTGGGGGGCAGCACGGATCTGGGCTCCGCCCCCGACCAGAACGGCATCACCAATGCCGGCACCTTCGATATCTTCGATCCGGTCAGCACCGCCTTCACGGGCATCTACAACTTCAATGTGCCCGCTGTGGGCCTCGATGAGCTGGGCGGCCGTTGCATCTTGATGTTGGATGGCGCCGTGCTGTTCGTGGGCGACGCCCTCAATGGCGCCGGGGCGCCGGTGGGGTCCGTGCTCTTCCAGTAAGCCGATCTAATCATTCATCCGATAGGCGCCCTGTTGGGCATACACATGCGTTTCCAGCACCCGCTGGAAGCGAGCCTCGTCGGTATGCGCCTTGCGGATGAGGCTCATGCAGAAGGCCATCTGGGCCTCGGTGCTGGAGGCTTTCCCATGGAGCTGGAGCGCATAGCGCGACATGTCCCGCACCATGAAATCGAAGATCTGATCCACGAGGTCGTCGGAAATGTCCATGAGCGCGGCGTTCTCGAGGATGAGCTGACCGTAGACCACCAACGTGAAGATCTCGCCGGCCGCCAGCAGGAAGTCGATGTCCTTCTGCTGCGCCGCATCCGGCGTGGCCTTCATCAGCAGGTCGCGGAAGACCTTGATCTGCTCGCCGAAGATCCGCACGTTGGGCAGCGACCGGCTGGCATAGGCCTTGCGATAGTCATGGAACTGGATCTTCCCCAGTCCCTTGGTGGGGCCCTGGTCGAAGAGGAAGCTGTCGTTGGCGGGGTCCAGGCGCCGCGGAATCTCCGGATATTCCGCCGGGTTGAAGAAGTAGTTCTGCATGAACTTCACGATGAGCGCGATGTTCACGTGCACCGTGCCTTCCAGTTTCGGTAGTGCCCGGATGTCGCGGGTGGCCGTCTCGAAGTACATGTCCTTCTCGAACCCCTTGGCCGCGATGACATCCCATAGCAGGTCGATGACCTGTTCGCCCTGGGTGGTGACCTTCATCTTCACCACGGGGTTGTAAAGCAAGTAACGGCGGTCGTCCTTCGAGGCGGAGCGCAGGTAGTCCGCAGCCCGCAGCGCGAAGAGCTTCATGGCCACCAGCCGCGTGTAGGCATCCATGAACATCTGCTTCACGTGGGGGAAGTCCGTCACGTGCTGCCCGTAGAGGCTGCGCCCGGAGGCATGGTTGATGGCCTCGTAGAAGGCGTGGGTGCAGATGCCGATGGTGGCCCAACCCAGGTTGTACTTGCCGATGTTGACGGTGTTGAGGGCGGCGTTCCAGGCCTCGTCGCCCCTGGAGAGGATGTCGGTCTCGGCGATGGGATAGTCGTTGAGGTTGAACTCCGCCACATAGGACTGCGTGGCCGTGATGTTCTTCACCAACTCGAAGGCCTCGTGCTGGCTGTCCACGGCGAAAAACACGTATTCGCCGGATTC
>JAYVRY010000057.1:0-7830 GCA_043775845.1 Acidobacteriota bacterium | reverse complement strand
CCCAGCCTCCATGCGGACATCGGCGACCACCAGACCATCACGGGAAGCCTCTCGACCTTCAGTAGTCATATCTTGCATCTGAAAGAGATCCTCGAATCGGTTCATGATGGTGGGTTGGTGCTCCTGGATGAACTGGGCACAGGCACCGATCCCAAGGAAGGTGCCGCCCTGGGCATCGCCCTCCTCCAAACCCTCTCCCGCCGCCACTGCTGGATCCTCTGCTCCACCCACCTCGGGGAAATCAGCCAGTGGGCCCTGCGGCACAGTCGCTTCCAGAACGCCTCGGTGCAGTTCGACGAAGAGCGCCTGGCCCCCACGTACCGTCTTTTGGTGGGCCAACCCGGGCAGAGCCGAGCCCTCACCATCGCAGCCCGCCTGGGCCTGCCCCGGGCCGTGCTAGACCATGCCGACAAGGTGCTGGGCAAGCGTGAGCAGGATTGGCGGGATTTCCTGCGGGAGCTGGAGGCCGAGCGCACGCGCCTGCTGGCCGAATCCGAGCAGCTCCAGCAGCAGCAGGTGGCCGCTGAGAAGGACCGGGAGATCCTGCGGCAGCGCGAGGAACGCCTACGCCTGGAACGCGACACGTTCCAGGCAGAATCAAAAGCAAAAGTCACCCGGGTGCTGGACTTCCTCGAACATGAGGGCAAGCGGCTCGTGAAAGAGATCAAGGAACGGCAGAAAGCGGAAGCCCTGAACGCCGACCGCCTGGGCACCGAGGCCCATGAGCGCGTCAAGCAGTTGACCCGGCTGGCGGAGGCGGAACTGGCGCCGACCCGCCGTCAAATGCCATCAACGGCCCCCATGGAAGTCCGCGAGGGCGGCTTCGCCCGGCACCGGGGCCTGGGGGTGGAAGGCCGAGCGGTGGCCTTGAAGGGCGACCGGGTCACCCTGGAGACGCCCCAGGGCCGACGGCTGGAATGCCGCCTGGGCGAGCTGGAGCCCATCGGGGCCCGGGAGGCGGCCCCCAAGCCCTCGGGCAAGGTCCGGGTCCGGGCCGAGGTCCAGGAGGTCGACGCGGAGATCTACCTTATTGGCCGGGCCAGCGACGACGTGGACAGCGAGATCTACCGATTTGTGGAGGAGGCCCTGGCCGCTGGGCGCCGTTTCATCCGCATCGTCCATGGGCATGGCACCGGAAAATTGAAAGCCGCGGTGAGAGAGGCCCTGCGTGGACACCCCTCCATATCCCGGATTGAGGATGCCCCCCAGGCCCAAGGTGGGGCCGGCGCCACGGTGGTGACGCTTCGCTAAATCATAAAAATTCAACTCTCTGATACGGGGGTCCGATGCAGGGGAATACCTGTTCAGGGGCCCACCATGGAATTCTGGAACAATCTCAATGTCCGCAGGAAGCTGCTCTACTCGATCGTGACCCTGGCGGTCGTGCTCGGCCTTGCCTCGACGATCTTCTCCATCTGGCGCCTCAACTCGGCCCTCAATGACGGTCTGAGGCTCAAGGCAGAGAGCATCGCGAGCCTGGTGGCCGACGGCATCCAATCCGGCGTTCAGTTCGAGGACACGGGGCTGGTCGAGCGCGGTCTCGACGGCATGAAGGATGACTCGGATATCACCCAGGCGGCGCTCATCTCGCAGGATCCCGCCACCAAGGCCACCAAGGTGGTGACCAAGTCCAAGGTCAAGGCCTATCAGCAGGACCTGGCCCCCTTTGCCGATGCCCTGCTGAAGGAAATCGCCAAGAATCCAGCCAATGAGCACCCGAACTTGGAAAAGGGCGGCCTCCTGGTGACCGGCGCCCTGGTGAAGATCGATGGCGCCCCCGTCAAGTCCTACCTCATGCTCCTGGTCAACCGTGATCGGCTCGGCAAGAACCAGATGGCGGCCCTCCTGGGCATGGTCGTTCTTGGCCTTTTGATGGTGGGCGCCGGCGTGCTGGCCGCCTTCCTCCTGGGCAACGCCATCGTCACACCCCTGGAGAACATCCAGCGGCGCATGCGGGACATCTCCGAAGGAGAGGGAGACCTGACCGCCCGCCTGGAAGTCCACGGCAACGATGAAATCGCCGCCTTGGCTGGCCACTTCAACCGTTTCATCGACAACATCCACCAGATCGTCCAACAGGTGATGGCCATCTCCACCAACATCGCCTCGGGTTCCCTGCAGATGTCTGCGGGCATGTCCGAGATGCACAGCACCGCCCAGAGCATTGCCCACTCGGCGGAAAGCCAGAAATCCAGCGTGAACGCCACCACGGGCAGCGTGCAAGGCATCGCCGGGGCCTCTCAGGTGGTCAACTCCAACGTGGGCGATGCCCTCCAGGTCTTCGAGCAGGCCCAGCAGGCGGCCGGCAAGGGTGGCACGGCCGTGGGCTCTGCCGTGACCGGCATGCAGGCCATCAACCAGAACTCCAAGCAGATCGGGAACATCCTCACGGTCATCACCGAGATTGCCAACCAGACCAACCTGCTCTCCCTCAACGCCGCCATCGAAGCCGCCAAGGCAGGCGAGCATGGCAAGGGCTTCGCGGTGGTCGCCGAGGAAGTCCGCAAGCTGGCCGAACGTAGCGCCACAGCCGCTAAGGAGATCACAGCCCTCATCCAGACCTCGAACCGTGCCATCGGTGATGGCACCAAGATGGTGAATACCGCTGGCGAGGCCTTGAACAGCATTCAAGCCGCCATCACGGAATCGGCCGAGCGCATGAAGACCATCGGCACCCAGAGCGAGACCCAGAGTCGCGACAGCCAGTCCGTAGTGGCCGCCATGGGCAACCTCACCGCCATCGCCGAGCAGAACGCCGCCGCCATGGAAGAAATGGCCGCCACCATCAAGGAATCCACCCGCACCGTCGACGAGCTCAGCCACCTGGCCGAGCAGCTCAATTCGTTGGTGGCCCGGTTCAGGATCTGATGTCTGCATCGCCTAAAGGAAAGGCCCCGCGGTTGCGGGGCCTTTCCTTTCCTTCGTTTGGGTCTAGAACTTCACGCGGATGCCCAGCTGAAGTTCGCGGGTGCGGTCCTTGCTCACGTTGCCCAGCTGCCCAAAGCCTGCGTTCATGCCGGTGGGGTTGGAAGGGGAAATGGCGGCATTGAGGTAGTTCCCCGTGGGTGAAGTGACAAAGTACTCCGCCCGGTTGAGCAGGTTATAGATGTCGATGATGCCTTCCACATCGAGCTTGCCGTAGATCTTGAAGTTCCGGCTCAGGCGCAGGTCGATCTGGGTGTAGCCGGGCTGGCGCTGGTCGTTGCGCGTGTGGCCCGGAGCGAAGCTGTTGATGATGCCATCGCCGTTCGCATCGTTAAAGAGGTAGGCGGAATAGGGCAGGCCGCTCTGGTAGAGCCCGCGCACGGAACCCTCGATGCCCCAGATGATGGGGAAGTAGGCCACCACGTTGGCCACCCAGCGGCGGTCGCTGTCGCCATAGCCGAAGTTGGAGCCGGCATCCTGGGGATCAGGGGTGACCGAGGCGCCCAGCTCACCGCTGAAATTCCCGTTGTTGGAGCCATAGGTGCCGCGCTCGAAAGAGCCCGTGTCCTGAGCCTTCGCATAGGTGACGTTGGCGAGGAGGCCAGTCTTCTCGTCCCAGGTCTTCTTGGCAGTGAAACTCAGGCCCCGGTAGTAGCCCTTGCCGTCGGTCTTGACCAGGTAGACATCGCTGAAACCGCCCACGGGGTTGCCGGGGGTGATGCTGCCCTTGTTGAAGTCCACCGAGCGACCGCGGATGATGGCAGTGTTGGGTCGAACGGCCGTGCCCCAGACGTTGATGTTCGAGGCATACCCATCGTTGTAGGGGGTCGGGGTGGCCACGTTGCCCTGGTTCAGGTTGATGTTCTCAAAGCGCTGCAGGTTTTCGTATTTCACGTAGGTGGCGGTCAGGCCCAGGACGAGGTTGTTGCCCAGGTCATGCTCCACACCCACGCTGGTCTTCTTAGAGCGGCTGAGCTTGTTGCTAGGATCCCACAAAGACGTGGAGGAGGTGACAGCAGGCAGCGCGGCCAGTTCCGTGTCGGTGAGGTGGCGCATGGTCGAGCCACTGATGAGGTTGGTGGCGCTGAGCAGCCCCGTATTGTATGTGCCCAGGTTGACGGCGGCCCCGGTGCGGGAAAGGCCCAGGCTGTAGTTGGTGATGATCTGGCCGTTGCCGGTCATGGTGTTGGAGTGCAGCAGCAAGGGCGTGGGGCTGGTGAAGGTTCCATAGCCACCCCGGATCACGGTCTTGCCCTTGCCGTCCAAGTCGTAGCTGAAGGCCAGGCGAGGATCGATGGCACTGGCGCCCATGCCCTGGTCCAGGCCCTTGAAGTTGGGATTGGGGGCCGGATTGTCCGAGAAGGACTGCTTCATGCTGCGCAGGCCAGCCGTCAGGGTCAGGCGCTTGTCGAACAGGCCCGAGTACTGGACCTGGCCGAAGGCACTTTCATTCCGGGTCCACATCTGGATGCGGCCCTTGAAGGGACTGACCGCACCGTCGTAGATGACGGCGCCACCGGGATCCGTGGGGGAGGCCACAGCGGCGAGGGTTCCGTTGGCCCAGGCGGCGGCAGCGCCGTAGGTGCCGAAGCGCAGACGGCCCGAATTGTTCTGGAAGAACTGGTTGTCCACATCCACCTTGGACAGATCCACGCCACCCTTCACCTGCCAATCACCCCGGTTCCAGGTGGTGGCGCTGTAAAAGCCCAGGGTATTCTCATTGCTTTCCCGGGGCGAGGAGGTCTTGGTGCCGAAGGCCATGGGGCTGGCGCTGGTCGGCACCTCGATGGAAGGCGTGCCGGGAACGGAATTGGCGCGCATGGGGCGGGCCTCGCGGGCGGCCTGGAGACGGCTTTCCGTGAACAGCTCGTTGGACCAGATGTCGTTGGATTCGACCACCCAGCTGATGGAGTTGGTCTTGGTGAGGAGCAAATTGCTCTCGGCGTTGTTCAGCACCTGATTGACCAGGGTGTCGGTCATGGCCTGGTAGTTGACGCGGAACACGAGGCGGTGGTCCGGACTGTACGCATAGTCCAAGCGGCCGAAGTACACCGTGTTGGTGTTCTCCGCAGGATAGGCATTCGCGGGGGTACCGAGACCGGGGTTCCCCATTTCCTGGGCCAGGGTGAGGCCCTTGGCGTTGGTTCGGACCTGACCCAGGCTGGAGGCCAGCATGTTGTTGAAGTCGGTCTGAGTCATGCCTGCGGCGGAACTGACCAGGGTTGGAATCGGATTGGCGGTGATGCTCTTGTTGTAGCGCTCCACGCCGGCGTAGTACCAGAGCTTGTCTTTGATGATGGGGCCACCGACATTGAAGTTGATGTTGGTGGAGTCGTTGAAGCGCTGAAGGTTCGTGGGGGTGTTGAAAGAACCAGTCGGGTCATAGGGGATGGCCTTGGGTTTGGCACTCAGGCTGGTGCGACGGACCTGGTACAGGGCGCTGCCGGCCAGTTCATTGGTGCCGTTCTTGGTGATGGCGTTCACCGTGGCGCCGGCCTGCGCGTACTGGACATCGAAGCCGTTGGTGACCACCTGCAATTCCTTGATGGTGTCGGCCCCGAAGATGTAGGGGGTGTAGGCGCCGCCACGCTGCTCATTGAAGAAGGCCGAATTGGTGCTGGCGCCGTCGATCTGGATGGCGTTGAAGATCTGACGGCCACCCTCGACCACCAGTTTGTTGTTGCTGCCGGCGACCACCCCGGGGGAGAGGCGGGCCATGTCGGTGAAGTTGCGGGTGACCAGTGGCACCGCCTCGACCAGGGCTGCATCCACGCTGGTCATGACGTTGACCTGCTTGGTATCAATAGAAGAAGAAGTGCTGATGACCTCCACCGTGGCTGAAGCGACATCACGCTCCAGGGCCATGTTAAGCACGGCAGTCTCACCCAGGTTGACCTTCACGCGGCTTTCGGCGCTGCGGAAACCGGGGGCATTCACCCGGACCTGATAGGTGCCCGTGGGAAGCAGGGTCAAGGAGAAGCTGCCATTGGCCTCGAGGGCGACGGAACGGGTAAAGCCGGTTTCCTGGTTTCGGGCCGTGGCCGAACCAGCCACCCGACCCTGACCGTCCTTGGCAGAAGCCACTCCACGTACAGAACCTGATGTGGTCTGGGCTGAAGCGATCATGCAACAGGCCAAGGCCGTAAGCGTGAGAGTAGTAGATCGACGGTTCATGCCATTCTCCTGGGCCGCTGGCGGCCGTGTTTAAAATCACAAGGCTCGTCAGATGAGGAGACCGACGAAGACTCATGTCAGAGGGTATGGTTTCAGCATCTCCGACCAAGGCCCGGGGGCTCAAGTGCCTTTTTTGCGCAAAAGGTTTCCACAAAAGTATCTTGACGACCAACTAGATGTAGTTACAAAAGGTTGCGAGCCAAAAGGAAGGTTTTGAACCCGAAATCCCCATCACTGATGTGGTGCCGAAGCCAACCTTCCATAAAGGTGGGCACCAGCATGGCCATGGTCTGGTGGCTCTCGTGGAACTTGGCCAGGAGCTCCCGGAGGCTGGTGAGCATGGAGGCATGTTCAGAGGCATGCCCAGACAGGTCTGGATAGTCGTACTGGCCCATCAAGGCTTCCTCGGTGTCGAAATGAAGCTTGGTGAAGATCACCAGCTGTTCCAGCAGGTCCGCCACCGTACCCCTCTCCGTACCATCCTGGACCATCCGGCGCAGGTCATTGACGAGGCGAAAGAGTTCCCGGTGCTGTTCATCAATGATCCGGATACCGGTGTCGTACCGGTCGTCCCAGGTGAATTCCATGGCTCCGGGTCTTCCTTTCCGAAATCACACGTCCGATGGCGTGATGTCTGCCTTTCCGTGGATTGGATCGGCAATGACCGCAGTTTGACTCTAGTTTCATGAGACCCACGGATCAAGTTGTATTGACGCTAAAAAGAAGCTCTATGGGTCGGAATGAGGATGCCCGAACCAAAACACTCAACGAGCCCCGATGGGGCCCGTTTGTTTGGTACCGGTGGTCGGACTCGAACCGACACTCCTTTAGGGGGAAACGGATTTTGAGTCGGTTGATTTAACTCCACGGAACCCCCGACTCATTCCACGGATTCCAGCATTTAAAGGGATTGAAATCCACTATGGTCCACTGCTATCCTCGTAGGTTCACGGACATGTGGACGAATTGAGGACGAACCGGTGGACGAAAAAATCAAACCCAAATGGACAGAGGCCGGGATCGCTGCTCTCAAGCCCACCGACCAGCGCACAGAGTTCAGGGATCCTGAAACAGGGCTGATCCTTCTCATGACGCCAGCAGGCGCAAAGACGTTTTATTTCGTCTACCACGCTCCACCAGGTGGACGTCGCGCCCCCAAGCGATGGTTCAAGCTCGGCCGATTCGAGAAGGGCTGCACGCTCGACAAGGCGAGGAGGGCCTACAGGAAGTACGCAGGCGAGGTTGCTGATGGAATGGATCCTCAGATGGACCGGAGGACTAAGCGGGGCGCACAAACCACTGTGAAAGAGCTCTGTCAACGATTCGAGACGGAATACCTGGATGGCGGCAAAGTGGCAGCCTCTACCGCAGTGGGTTACCGGCAGCACATCAAGGCCCACATCATCCCCGACCTGGGCAGCCTTGCGGTATCTGAGATCGGCTCTGCCAAGGTGGCCGAGTTCCTTGAGAGGATTCCCAAACGCGGCCAACGGGACAAGGTCAGGGCCACGCTCTCGCGTCTGTTCTCGCGAGCGGAGCTGTGGGAGATTCGACCAAAGGGCTCCAACCCAGTCATCGGCCAGGACAAGGCAGAAACCAGCAGTCGAAAAGTCCGAGCCACTGAGGCACAGATGCATGCCATCGGTGAAGCAATCAAGGCATCTCGCTCTTGGCAGCTCCGGGCCTTGGTTACCGTCCTGGCCTGCACCGGAATGCGCGTCTCGGAATTGG
>JAYVRY010000056.1:0-7843 GCA_043775845.1 Acidobacteriota bacterium | reverse complement strand
CCGCCAGCATGACCCACGGCAGCGTGCCCGAGGCTGATCGTCAGCGCCTGGGCATCAACGACAACCTGCTGCGCCTCAGCGTGGGCGTGGAAGATGTGCAAGACCTCATCGAGGATCTTGAGCGCGTGCTGAAGGTCTGATCTCGCTCCGGGGGTTCCACGCTGCGCGAACACCCCCGGACCCCCGCGCAGAGGCAAGGGGACCTTGCCTCTGCACAAGGCCTTTCAGAACGTCAGCCCAGTCCGTGGGCCTGGTACAGCTCCGGGTAGCTGCGGGGTTCGGCGCGATCGGGGGCCAGGCCCAGGCCTTCCATGGCCACGCGGATGGCCTGGGGTTCGCCTTCCAGTTCGAGGTAGCAGCCGAAGGGCGTCTCATCGAGGCAGGCTTCCAATTCGGCCCGCTCCCACACGGTCCGCACCTTTTCCATGCGCATGACGGGGGCGTAGCCCAGGGCGCGGAGGATGGCTTCCAAAGACGCGCCATCGTTGACGCCGGTTTCGTGTTCGGGCCTGATTTTCAGGATGGGATCGGGCACCTTGGGGCCCTTCCAGGTGAGCCGCGATTGCCCGGCATAGCTGCGCGTCCGCAGGGCGGACCCGGCACTGCGAAGCTCGCCGTTCCGGTCCCAGAGCACGCTGATTTCCGGCTGGGCTGGCGTGACTTCATGGAAGCCGAGCGCCTCCAGGAGGGCGCGGTACGGGCCCGTGGCGGGGATGCGCAGCTTCAGTTCAGTCTCGAGCGCAGGCTTGTGCTTCATGGCGGTGCATCCCCGATGAGTCATGATGAAGGTGTTCCAGCGGAACCATCGTGATTCCTCAACGGTATATCATCGCCAGCCTCTTCATCGCCGCCATGCTGCTGCTCTTCGCGGTGGTGCAAGCGCCGCGTCCGGTCAGCGCGGGTGGGGTTACGGCGGTGGAGGCGCCAGTTGTCATGAACCTGGGCGGCTACGAGGCCCTGGCAGAGTTCCGCCTCACGGATGGCTGGTCGCCCCGGTTCCAGGGCACCCAGGATCCTGATCAGGCCGAGGTCTGGCCCTTCGAAGGCGGCTTCGGTGCCCCCTGGGAACCGGCCTCACCCTACCTGGCGGATCAGGGCCTCGCCCTGAATGGGCCGGGGGGACGCAGTGAGGTCGTGCTCTGGCGGGGTCTGGAATGGCGCCACTACCGCTTCGATGCGCCGCTTTGCTCGGCCCGCCTGGATCCGGCCAAGGGGAATCGCCTGCTGGTGACCCTTCAGATGGCTCCCACCCGCTTCGAAACCCGCTTGCTGGAGATCCCCGAAGGCCGCGTGCTCTGGTCCGCCCAATCCGGCCCCTGGAGCCGTTTCAGCTGGGATGGCCGCATGGCCCTCATCGGCCTGTTCGAAGCCGCCGAGGGGCGCCACGAATCGAGCTACCTGCTGAGTGCGCTGCCCTGTGAGGGGGAGCTGCCCGAGGTCACCCTGGCGGCCTGGGATGAAACGGGCCTACCTTCGGCCCCGCGCGGGATCGCCACGAAGTCAGAAGCCCTCTCCGAGGACGGTCGGGACCTGCCCGGCTGGCGCCTGGAGCTGCCTTGGCGCTCCGGGGACCGGCTCTGGTTCCCCCGGGGCGGCCGGCTTTGGCATGGCGGGCTCCAGGGCTGGACCAGCTGGGGGCTGGAGGCTGCGAAGTGGCAGCGGCTGGCCCAAGGCAGCGGTGTCCTCATCGCTCATCCCCCCCTGCGGATGGCCCTGGTGGAGCCGGGGGCGGAGGAGGGTATGGTCCGAAAGACCAGTCCCCTGGCCAAGGCGGAGTGGACCGAGGTGCCTGCCGAAGCCTTGCCCTGGCCCGCTTGGGATCCGGCCTGGGCCTGGCGGGAGAATGGCGCCTTCGATGCCTGGGATCAGCGCTGGAACGAAAGTGGCCTGCCGCCGGAACGCCAGCGCCAGGCCCTTTTCGAGACCTACCGTTCGGAGTGGCGCGCGGCCATGGGACTGCGCGCTTCCGTGAAAGGATGGCTGCCACGGGGACCCGAAATCGCCCTGCGCGAGCCCCTGGGAACGGCCTGGATCTGGGTCGGGGACCGGGTACTCCTGGTCCGACTGGTGGACGTGGAGCGGATCCGGATTCTCAAGAAGCTGCTGCGCTGAGTGACGGAACTGTCGATCCATTGTTTCCGAAGTGCACATTTCTGGTAGCGTTGTGGCCAGCCACTCTCTCTCCTCCCGGCTTCCCGAGGTTCCCGATGCCGCGTCTCCTCCTCGTGGACGACAATCCCAGCATCCACCGGATTGCCGAATCCCTCCTGGCTCCCACGGATGTGGAGCTCGTCTGCGTGGATTCCGCGGCGGAAGCCCTGGACCGTCTGGCCCGTGGCGAACGCTTCGATGTGGCGCTGGTGGATACGGCCATGCCAGGCATGGATGGCTGGACGCTGCTGACGCGCCTGCGCGCCATGGAGGAAACGGCCAAGATGCCCATCGCCCTCATGGCGGGCGTGCTCGATCCGGTGGATCCCGTGAAGCTGGCGAAGGCGCCCATCCAGGGCTTCCTAAAAAAGCCCATCGAGCTGCGCGAACTGGGCGATCGGGTGAAGGCCCTGCTGGTCACGCCCGTGGTGCTCACGCCATCTCCCTTCAGCACCGTCCCCGCCACCCCGGCCAAGGACCTGGTGAAGCGCGCCGAGGTGGCCCTGCCGGAGTTCCGGCCTGAGCCCACCGTGGAACTGGACGCAGAGGCTGATTCCATCCTCAGCATGGATCTGGATTTCGCCGACGATGAGGAGGATCTCCTTCTCCTGACCGCCGAGGACCTCTGGCCCGAGGAGGTGGTCGCCGCAGCACCCACAGCGGAACCCCTCCTGGAGACCGTTGCAGAGCCTGTAGCAGAGCATGTCGTCGAGCCCGTCGTGGAACACACAGTGGAACCCATGGTGGAGCCCGTCGCGGTACTGCCCGACGTGCACCTTGAGCTGGAAGAACTGGATCTCGATAGCCTGCAGGATCTGGGGGACGAACCCCTGCTGCCCCCCGCATCCCTGCCCTCCGAAGCCATGGCCGCCGCACCAGCGGTGGAGCCGGTAATGGAGCCGGTAGTGGAGCCCGAACCCGTCTTCTCCTTCGATTCCGACACCATGGTCGAGGATGATGACGACGAACTGGTCACCCTCTCCGGCTTGGAAGACCTGGAAAGTTTCTCCACGGAACTGGCGGCCCAATCCGGGCACGCGGAGCCGGATGCCGTGCCGGCACCTGCACCTGCACCTGCCGATGAGGCCTTCTCACAACTCCCTGCCGCCGCCTCGCTGATTGGTGGCGCTGCCGCCGTCGTCGGTGTAGGCCTGGCTGTCCATGAAGCCCACGCGCACGCGCATGTGCCTCCGCCGCCCATGCCGGAGCTGGAACTCGAGCCAGCCCCAGAGGCCAGCCTGCCTGCCGCAGGTGGGCAGGCGCCTGCCGTCCCCAGTCAGATTGCCGCTCCCGCTGTGGCCTCGTCCGTGTCCTCCGAGCAGGCCCAGGCCCTGGTCCAGGCCCTGCTCGCAGATCCCGTAATGGTGGACGCCCTGGTCCAGGCGGTGGTGGCCCGCATGGGGGATCAGGTGCTCCGCGAGATCGCCTGGGAAGTGATGCCGGATCTGGCGGGAAGATTGCAACGGTAGGCGGATGAAGCGCCCCCATTCTCTGTTCCCCAGGCTGTCTCCCAGGTTCCTCCCATGATCACCGGCTACAACACGGATGTGCGCCACGGGAACCGGATCTTCCATGTCCAGACGGAGGACAAAGGCGTATCCAACCCCCGGATCGAAACGCTTATCTACGTGGGCGGTGAGATCCTGGACAGCTACCGGTCTTCCTATGAAGATCTTCTGGCCGTGCCGCCCCTGGTGGAATCGGCGATCCAAACCCGCATGGATGAACAGCATCGCGCCATCATCCGCGACATCAAGAACGGGAAATACGACCTCACGCCTCCGGATGTGATGGAACAGCAGGCCTTCAACGACCGTCCGCTGGATCAGGCCATCCTGGAATTCCTGCAGCAGGAAGGCGATGTAGACACCCTCGAGCTGGTACTGGACCGGCCCCTGAAGCCCGCTTTCGGCAGCCTGTTCAAAGTGCAGCTCCGCGCCCGTCTCTGCCAGAGCCAGAATCCCGTGGCTGGCGCCGAAGTGACAGTGAAGCTGGTGTCCAGCCTCAAGAAGGCCACGGGACTGCTCTCTGGCAAGACGAGCTCCGATGGCACTTTCGAGGGCGAGGTCCAGTTGCCCCCCAGTCAGCCCGGCCAGTGCGCCGTGCTGGTGAGCTGCACCAGCGATCAGGGTTTCGACGAACTGAAGGCCTCGGTCGTGTCCAACTAGATTGTCAAAAAATAAAACTAGACGTTTTTATTTCTGACCATGGATACTTGGGCTCAGGCGTGGGGGCTCCATGGGAAAGGTCGAACCAGACCTCTTGAGCATCGGAGATATCTGTTCGGAAACGGGGCTTTCAGCCGATGTGGTGCGGGTTTGGGAGCGCCGCTATGGTTTTCCTGTGCCCGTGCGACTGCCCTCGGGGCATCGGCGCTACCGACGGGAGGATCTCCACCGGTTGCGGCTCATGGCCGAAGCCATCGCCCAGGGACACCGTCCCGCCCAGGTGGTGCGTTCCGAGGAGGTGGCCCTCAGACGGCTGATCGTCCCCAAGGACAACCCCCGCGTCGAACGGCTGTTTGCGGCGGTTCAGGCCATGGACTCTGTGCAGATACGCCAGCTCCTTGATGAAGCCCTGGAGCAGCTGGACTGGCGGGCCTTCCTGCAGCAGGTGGTCGCCCTCCTGCTGGACCGGGTGGGCATGGCCTGGGCCGAGGGCCACATCGGCATCCACCATGAGCATCTGCTCACGGAAGTCCTCGAGGACCTGCTCCGCAAGCTGCGCCTGCAATGCAGCACGCAGCCCGGCCGTGGCTGTGTGCTGCTCTGCACCCTGCCGGGCGAACGGCATCGGCTGGGCCTGCTCATGGCGGCCCTGGCCTATGCGGCAAAGGGCACGCGGACGGAGCTGCTGGGTGTGGACCTGCCCGTGCTGAGCATCGCCCAGGCGGCCAAGGCCTTGAAGGCGGATCGGGTGGCCGTGAGCCTCTCCATCCAGAGTGCCGGCGAGAGCACGCGCAAGCTGCTGATGGACCTCAAGGACCGCCTCCCGGCGGGTTGCCGCCTCTTCATTGGCGGCCAGGGCGCCATGCGCACCCGGAAGATCGAGGATGTGGAGCGCATGGCCGGGCTCGAGGTGGCCTGAGCTACAGGTCTGAAGAGGACTGGATGTCCGAAGCCCACTGCTTCCGCAGCCGGTGGAGCAGCAGGCGCACCTCCAGCAGCAGGGGGCGGGCGGCGAGGAAACAAAGGAAACCCGCCAAGGGGACCGTCACCTTGTAGCCCACATGCCGGAAGCCCAGGGCTCCCATCACGCCGCCCCCCAGGAACGACACCAGGATGAGCAGCAGCAGCGAGAGCTTCTGACGGTTGGCCACGATGCGTTCGCGCCCGTGCCGATGGTGGAGGTTCACATAGCTGAGGCGGCTCAGTTCGATACCGATGTCTGTCACTGTGCCCGTCAGGTGCGTGGTGCGCACGGCCGCGCCGGAGATGATGGAGGTCACCGCGTTGTGCAGGCCCATGATGAAACACAGCAGCATGACCGTCATGGGGAGCGTGAACTTGATCTCCTGTTCGAGGCGGTTGCCCATGAACCCAAAGACCAGCATCAGCGCCGCTTCCAGCAGCATGGTCAGGGCGTAGCGACTGCGCATGCGATGGCGCTGGCCGAAACTGATGAGGGTGGTGCAGACGAAGGCGCCGGCCATGAAACTCCCCATCATGGCGAAGGCGGCCAGGGCCGTGGTGAGGTCGCCATCCGCCAGTTCATCCGCCATGGACGACACCACGCCGGTCATGTGGGAGGTGTAGTGGCTGACAGCAAGGAAGCCGCCCGCGTTCACAGCCCCCGCGATGAAGGCCATGGCCCAGGCCAGCTGCCGGTTGAGGGACTCCGAGCGCAGGGCGCCTTCGCGCACCAGGAGCTTCTCCTGGATGGGCAGGGCAGCTAGGGCCGTTTCCACCGCCACCTGCAGCTGATGGGGGTCGAGACGGTTCCTCAGCAGCCGCCGCAGGTAGCGGGCCACGATCAGCTGGATGGTGCGGGGAATGCGTCGCATGGAGGGCTTTCGATTTCAGTCTATGCCAGGGAGCCTGAGGTCCTGGTCATAAGACGGTAGACTCATGACATGCGACGAATCCTGCTTCTCCATACCGGCGGAACCCTCGGCATGGCTCCCAGCGGGGAGCCCGCTTCCCTGGCGCCGGGGCCATTCCTGGATCACTTGCTGGAAATGGTGCCGGAGCTGGGCAAGCTCGCGGCGTTGTCGGTGGAGGTTCCCTTCAACCAGGACTCCGCCTGCCTCGAACCGTCGCACATCCTGCTGCTGGCCAAGCGGGTGCGTGACGCGACCCAGGATTTCGACGGCTTCGTCATCATCCACGGCACCGATACCATGGCCTTCACGGCCTCGGTGCTGGGTTTCCTGCTGGCGGACTTGGGCAAGCCCGTGGTGCTCACAGGCAGCCAGAGGCCGCTGGCCTTTGTCCGCAGCGACGCGCGGAGCAACCTCATCAACGCCGTGGACCTGGCCTGCCGCGCCATCCCCGAAATCGGCATCTGCTTCGGCACCCACTGGCTGCGGGGTGTGGCTTCCGACAAGCTGAGCGTCCACCAGTTCGAGGCCTTCCAAAGCCCGAACCTGGAGCCCCTGGCGGAAATCGGCGCGGAAATCCGCCTGCATCCGGAGGCGGGTCGGTTTGCCCGTCAGGTGCCTGTGGGCTTGGGCGCCCAGCTGGACTTGACGGTCCGCACCATGACGCCGCACCCCGGCATGGCCTGGTTCCCGGCGCCCGCCGGTGCCAAGGCCGTGCTCATCCAGGCCTTCGGGGCCGGCAACCTGCCCATGGATCGTCCCGACCTCAAGGCCTTCCTGGAGGACTGCCGCCAGCGCCAGCTGCCCGTGGTGGTCACGTCCCAGTGCCCCTACGGCGGCGTGGATCTGTCCGCCTACGAGCTGGGCCGCAAGGTCGAGGAGCTGGGCGCCATTTCCGGGGGGCTCCACACGCGCTGGGCCGCCCTGGCCAAGCTGGGACTGGTGCTGGGCGCCGGGGGCGGCATTCCCGAAGCACGGGCAGCCTTCGAGATCGCCTGGGCGGGGGAACCCACCAAGGAAGGTGCCTGGCCGCAGGCCTGACATTTCGCCGGAGGCAATCTCCAGACGTGCCGCAGGCGCGTCTGGAGCCGGTAAACTGCAGGTTTCCAGGATTCCCATATGCTCGATGCCAACCTCCTGCGCAACGACCTCGACGCCGTGGCGGCGCGCCTGTCTGAGCGGGGCTACACGCTGGACCGGGCGCTCTACCAGGAGCTCGACCAACGCCGCCGCGCCATCCTGCAGGAAGCTGAGGCCCTGAAGGCCGAGCGCAACCGCGTGAGCGACGAGGTGGGCCGCCTCAAGCGGGCCAAGGAAAACGCGGATCACCTCATCGCCCAGCAGCGGGAGGTGGGCGATAAACTGAAAGAACTGGAGGCCGCCGAGCGCGAGATCGAAGGGGCCTTCAAGGAATTCCTGGCGGGCCTTCCCAACCCGCCCCACGCCTCCGTGCCCTCGGGCCGCGATGAACACGCCAATGTGGAAATCAAGCGCTGGGGCCAGGTTCCCAGCATCGAAGCACCCAAGGATCATGTGGACCTGGGCACATCGCTCGGCATCCTCGATCTGGACCGGGCCGCCAAGATCAGCGGGGCTCGGTTCTCGGTGTTGAAGGGCCAGGGCGCCAAGCTGGAGCGGGCCCTCATCGCCTTC
>JAYVRY010000055.1:0-7848 GCA_043775845.1 Acidobacteriota bacterium | reverse complement strand
TTCCCCTCCACCGTGCGCGCACTCTCCGCCCAGAGCCCCTCCAGATGGATGAGCCCACACTGACGCTTGCAATAGCTCCAGTGCTCCAGGGCGGAGAGCGGGACGAGGAGGTCGTCGTCTTCCATCAGAAGCGTTCGTGAACGGTGATGCCCTCGGGTAGGCTCTGGAGATTCAAGTTGACGTTGTAGTCCTGGTAGCTCCGGGCTGCTTCAACTCCTGCGTTCCGCGTGATGGTTAGGCGCTCGAAGAGGCTGGCAGCGGAGGCATTGCCCAGGGCGTTCTGGTGCTCGAACACTACCAGTTTCCGGGCGGTCATCATGCCGCGGGCCGCAGAGCGGTCCAATTCGAACATCCGAGACAGCCCCTCCCAGATCAGGTCCAGATCGGCTGAGGTGAATTCTGTCTGCGCGGCCAGCGAGGGGCTGACGAAGCCATGGGCAACATACAAGGCGTAGGGGAGTGTGGCCTTGCGACCCATGGTGCGATTGTCGCCTGACTCGCTCGCCTGCTTCTCGTCCGTGACCGCCATGCGTGTGATGGAGTGTTCCAGGGCCAGGATGGGATCCACAGAACGGCCGAAGGTCAGCTGGACGGGGCCTCGCACCTGGCCGGCATTCTTGCCCGTGCTCATCACCGCACCGAAAGCTCGGACATCGAAATAGCGGGCACACATATAGCGCCGGGCTGCTTCTGTCTTGTCGCCGCCTTCTTTTGTCTTCACCTCTTGCTGCTCATGGGCCTCGGCGATGGCGGCGTTTAGGACACCCTTTTCCTTCACGAAGATGTCATAGCCCTTGGCGCCGGGCTTCGCCTGGAGCACATAGTTGCGGAGCTTGCGCTTCAGGCAGACATCGGTGACCAGGCCGTGGCCGGTCTCAGGATCCATGCGGGGGAGGTTGCCGGCATCGGGATCACCGTTGGGATTGCCATCTTGTACATCGAAGAGGAGGACGAAGTCGTAGCGCTTGTCGAGGGACATCACAGGGCTCCTTGGGTGGGATTAGCGGTTTCCTTCTTGGTGTAGAAATCCTGGCGCTGGTGGTGGAAACCCAGTGCGAAGAGGCCCTGCTGGTCCAGCGAGAGGGTCCGGTCAAAGCGGCTCATGCCGCCGCAGATGGCTTGGAGCACCTTCTCCTGGGTCACGGCCATGCCTGGCTTCTCTCGGCGCAGCTTAGCCAGATGGTGCTGGGATCGGCGGATCAGGGTGGGGAAGACTGCCCCGGGGGTGGTGCTGGCAGAACCGTAATACCGATCCACCAGGGTGGCGTTGACGCTTCCGAGCGCATCTTGCTGCAGCTTGTCCAGCAGGGCCAGAAGGCGGCCAAGCAGGTAGCCGCTCTCTTGGTTAGTGGGGTCGAGGCTCACGGAGATCTCCTTGGAGTTCTGGGGGGTGCGGTGAAAGTAGGCTCGGATGAGACCGCAACGCGCGGCGAAGGCTTCAATGGCCCTCGCTTTCTTGAGTGGATCGTGATCGTTCATCCGAGAGGCCTCGGCCTTTGTTCTGCGGCAAGCAGCATCCAACACCACTCTCGGGAAGGGATTACCCTCGAGGATCGCCATGTAGACGGCGCTTACGAGCTGGGGTGGAAGGTTCTTCTCGTCTCCAAAGGCGGCAAGGCTCCCGAGGTAAACGCGGAGTGGGTAGGCCCCCTCGCCCTTGTTGAAGGGGCGCTGAATCCGCACCTGTGACAGGTAGCGCTTGACCTCCTTTTTTACGGCATCCGTGGTTCGGCAACCATAGGCCCGGACCATAGTCCGTCCCTGGGCGCCGCTCAGGATCAGGGTGTGGAAGGCGGTGGCGTCCTCCAGGGAAGGCGCCCGGCCCGTGTGGGGCCCCTGGAGCAATTCCGCCACGGCCTCGGGGTCCTCGGTGACCTGTTCGAACCAGTTCACATCGGAGTCACCCTCGGCCCAATAGAGCGCCACGGTGTCGGCAGATAGACGGACATGGCGGCGGGCGAGAGGGGAGCCGTCCGGCTTGGCCGGATTGCGGCTCAGCAGGCGATTGAGGGCGTTGCCGATGGCTTCGGAGGCGTCTCGCCCGATGGGGGCGTTCTTATTGCCTTCCAATGCATAGGAGTGGAAGGCTGTGTTGTTGAAGCTGATCAAGGAGGTTCCGGAGGTGTTTCCCCCGGGGACATTCTTCAGCTGGGGGTGTTTGTCTACCGGGACACAGGACTGGCCCGTCACCAGGCAGCGGGTATCGGCCGCCGTTCCTTCCACCCGCGAGGCTTTCCAATAGGCCCGGATTCCTGGGAACAGATGGATGGGGGTGGGGCCGAGGGGCGCGTATTCAATGCTGAAGAACGACGCTTCCAGTTCTTTCCGATCCTTCTCGGAGTTGCAGCTCTCCAGGGCTGCCTGGAGGGGCCTGGTCCGGGACTCCAGGTCCAGGGCCGTAAAGTGCAGCAGGGCCTGGAGGGCGATTCCTTCCGATGAGCCAGGCACCTGGGCGGCCAGGGCCCCGGCAATCAGGTCCCGGTAGAGCTCTTGGCGCACGGCAGTCTTCTCGGGCTTGGTCTTGCCTGACGGATCCCAGCCAAGGAGGTAATCGCTCTTGTCCACAAGGAACTCGGCGCAGTTCCCGCTCGTCCTGCCTGAGCGACGAGGGACCGGAATGATGGGCTTGCGGAGCTCGGGTTTCTTCTTCCCTTCGGCGGGAACCAGGGTGCCCCGGTCCTGGATCGTGGCCGTCTTGCCTTCCGGGCCAAGCACCAGGACATAGCGAAGCTGGATCGGCTCGTAGTCCAGGTCCGCGGCAAGGCCCTCATGCTGAGCCAAGTCATAGAGCGCGCGTAGGATCATGGCTTCACATCGAGGGGAATTTCCATGACACCGTCCTGGAGCCTAGCCTCGAAGAAGACGGGCTTGCACCCATCGCAGACATGGACCCGCTGCCCATCGACCAGTTGGGTGCCCGTGGGGTTGTGGTCCATGTCCCAGAGCACGAGACCCAGAGGCCTGATCCCGGTCAGTTCGAGAGGGATGGTCCATGTCTCCGGGGCAGGCTCCACATGCGCCGGGAACTCCCGGCAACCCAGGTAGGGCTGATGGAAGTGCTGACCCTTGGCCAGCCGACGCTGGAACATCTCAGCGAATTTGGCCGGACTGTCCTGGGGGCCAGCCTGGTCCGTCATCTCGAAACGGGCCTCCACCAGGTAGTCGACATCTCTCAGGTAGAGGGTATTCCGCTGAACCCGGTCCTCGTCGGCAAAGTAGGCAGAATGGTTGCCGCGTTCAGAGAGCCTACTGCCCACCTCATTCCGTTTGATCTGACGGAAACGGATCGGTGCCAGAACATGGATGCGATGGATCTTCCACCGGATGGCAGGCTTCCAGAGGATGGCCTCCAGAACTCCCCGGGCTGCGCTGGGGGTCATGACTTCATAGGACACGCGTTCTGTCTTCAACTCAGGGCGCGTGAAGCAGGCTGCTTCGCCCCGGATGCGGACGCGATGGAGAGGTGGGCCTGGATCCATGGAACCTCCTAGAAAATCAGTGCATGGCTGGGATCGGCATCGGTCTGAAGACCAAAACCCGGGTGGTAGTGGACATCGCTGACGAGCACTTGGAAGCCGTGGACCAACTCCAGAGCCCCAGCAGCCTGAAGCGCCCGGATCTGGTTCGGAAAGACAGACACACTGTAGGGCTGGAGGTTGCGCAGCCGACCGCGGGATGGCCCAAAACGACGCAAGGCCGCAACCGCTTCGAGGGCCTCAGGGCCATAGGGGACGAAGACAGGCTCCCCAGGGGTGTCCACCAGGCGGGTCTTGTCGGCGACCTGCTCGAACTTGAGGGCCGCCCGATCCGCCTGGATGCCGTGGAGGTCGAGAAGGTTGCCCTTGGCGGCGTGGAGGCGCGAGAAGTAGTCGATGAAGGTGTCGGGCGCCAGGAGATCTGGCAGGCCGTTCAAAAGCATGCCCCGAGCCACATCCCTGGCTGTGCGGAGATCCCTGGGAGGCTCGGTGGGGGCTTCGAAGACATAGAAGTCTCCCAAGTCCGTAAGCCTCCCATTGCGATTGCAACGGCCTGCGCTCTGGGCTAGGGATTCCAGGCCGGCCATGGCCCGGTAGACCGCCGGGAAGTCCACATCGACCCCGGCCTCGATGAGCTGGGTAGAGACCAGGTGGCAGGACTCGCCACGATCCAGACGGGTCTTGATGTCGGCCAGGGCCTTCCGGCGATGCGCCGAGCACATAGAGGTGGACAGGTGCAGGGGCTGAAGTCCCGCCGCCACCACCGCCCGGCAGAGATCTAAGGCGTCTTTTTTTAGATGCGTAATGGCGAGGGCCTGATGATGTCTGGCCATGCGTTCGGCCAGAAAGCCCCATGGGTCTGGCTTTTCCTTGAGATTCCCATCCCAGGCCCCGGGCCAGTGAACACGCACTCGGCGAAGGGATTCCCAAAGGCTCTTGGCCAGGGAGACCGGGATGATCTCCCGTGGACGCTCAGTGAGTCCCCGGAACCGTTGCCCCCCCAAATCCCGGGAGTGGAGTTCTGGTTGGGTAGCCGTGGTGAGGAGCACGGTGGTGCCGTAGTTTCGAGCCAAGTCATCCAGGAGGTCCAGGATGGGCAGCAGGTAAGGGGAGGGGAGACTCTGGGCTTCATCCAGGATCAGGACCGCTCCACAGAGGTTGTGCAGTTTCCGGCAGCGGGAGGAGCGATTGGCCAGCAGGCTTTCGAAGAGCTGGACCTGGGTGGTGACGATGACAGGGACATCCCAGTTCTCGGAGGTGACCCGGCTCTGGGCAGTCTCTATGGCGGGGTCCAGGTTGCTGTGGTGCTCCAGGACGGTCCCAGGAGGAAGGAAGGCTCTGAAGACCGAGGCTGTCTGTTCCGTAATTGAGGTGAAGGGGACGGCCACAATGATCCGCTGCTTGCCGTGGAGGAGGGCGTGACGCAGGGCGAAGGCGAGGCTCCCGAGGGTCTTGGCCCCGCCGGTGGGTACGGTAAGGCTGAAGACCCCTGGCGGCAGCATTGCAGCATCCCAGCAGGCCTTTCGAACTTCCAGCCGTAGGCTGTTGATGGACCGCGCAGAAGTCTGTCTCTCTCTTTTTGAAACGGCGTCCAGATCGGCGAGGCGGGCTTCGAAGGTGGGCAGGATCTCGATCAGGGTAGGCGGAGCGCTTGACCTGGCCGAAACCTTGGCGGAAGCCTCAGGACTCCCGGCCCTGGCGAAATAGCCTTCGGTGTCAAGGAAGTCGGCATCCACCAAGGCGGAATAGAGCATCCGAACAAATAGGTCTAGGCGTCTCCATCCCTCCTCCTTCGTAGGGGCAGTTCGAATCCACGTAGGAAGTGGCGGCGGGGCCAGGGTGTCCACCAAGGGCAATAGGAAAGCATCGGCAGACGGATCCCTAACCCAGGTGTTGGCCTGCTCGATCAGGCTGGATTTGAGGGCCTCGTGGTCTCTGAGACCGCCATGATGCCCAAAGACGGCCCAGGCCAAGGCGAGCGATGAATAGTCTCTCAGCCCCTTTCTGACATCACCTCCACCGGCCTTGGCGAGAAGGCGCAGGGCACCTTCTGGGCTGTGAGGCGGACCCTTCTTCCGACCTTCAGGTGTCTCCTTATCTCCTTCGATGTGGGCTTCTAGGGCCGAGGCCTCGGCTTCACGAATGAAGGACTGCCAGTCGGCCCGGGCCTTTCCGAGGTCATGAAAGAACCCCAACAGCCGACCCCACTCAGGCGGGAGGCCAGGCGGGATGAAAGAAGCGGCCAGGCGCGCCGTCCAAGTCAGGTGGGTGACAAGGAAATGCGGTGCCGCATCGCCAACGATGGCGGCGTGCGCCCAGGGGCTTTCAGACGAAGTCGCACTGCCAGAACCAATTGGCATCGCCTTTGGGGAACTTGGTACAAACCGATTGGAGTCCATGCTATCGCCTAACCCGGATACTACCCGCGGCTTGACGACATTTTGTGTCGAGAACAGCCCAGCCGATAATTTGTGACTTTAGCTTTTGAGCCGGGTCCATTCCAGGAGATCCGATGCGTGGAGGGGGCGAATCCAGGAAGGCAGGGTTTCCCAAGGGGAGGACTCAAGCCCCATCCCATCCTTCGGAGGCCCGAAAGCTATGCCAGCGGTCGCTACCAAGGACAATGTGATCCGCGAGTGGCACCCCCAGGCTCTCACCCGCAGCGCGAAGGCGAGTCGTGAGGGCGCAATCTTCACGCGAAGGTGTGGGGTCTCCAGAGGGGTGGTTGTGCCAGCCCAAGGCGGTCGTGGCGCCAACACGCAGGGCCTCGCGGAAGAACTCCCGGGGACTGATAAGGGTGGCGGTGGCTGTGCCCTGACTCAGGATGCGGTCGGCGAGCAGCTCGCCCTTGGCATTGAGGGCCAGCATCCCGAACCGCTCCTCCGTCCAGCCCTGAACCTTGGGCAAGAGATAGGTGCCGGCGGCCCGGGGAGAGGAAATTCGAGGGCGATCCAAGCCCACACGAGTGCTGCGGCGGTGGACCTCCTGGAGGATGGCGAAGCGGGCCATCTCGGTCTTGGTGAGGCCCAGGGCCTGGAGTTCAGAAGGACCCATGGCCACCAGGCGGCTCATGCTCTCGGCCCTTTGGAGGATCTCCTCGGCTCTGCCCGGACGAGTTCGGTTCAACATGGCCTCGATGATCTGGGCATCGGATAGGGCCTCAGGGCCATACAGGGCCACGGCTTCGGCAACGGGGAAGACCTTGGGTGAGGGCTGGGAGGATTCTGACGGGAAGAGGAAAAGGCTTGAAGTGATCATGGCGTTTCTCCGTGCCCACCGGGTCGGGGCACGAAACCGCCGGGGTCCCCCGCTCCCAAGGGCTGGACCGGGAACGAACCGGGCAACGCAGAGAACCGGGTAGAGAGCGGGTAGGCCCGCCGTGGCGCGGGATCAGGACAGCCGGCAGTGCCTGATCCGGAAAAGGGCACGGAAAACCAGGCCTCCCAAGCCAACGCCAGAATGTGCCAGGTACCATTCCTGCGCTGATTACTGGTCAGCCCTATAAGAAAGGCACCTGCCGCCACACGGAAAGGCCGGGGTATCGCTGCAAGGGCGTAGGATGTTGGATAAAGTTGCGGTCGATGCCACTTAGCTATCTACTCCCCAATTGGGAGTTTTTCGCCAAAGGTGCGACCCAAAGCTTGAACCCTAGTTCATGGAGCCCCAGATGCTGCCCAACCTGCCTCTAAAAGAAATGAGGAACCTTTCTCTCTCGGATCGAGATCGATATCGGGTGGAGGTCCTGCAGCTTCCATTTGGTGACCCCAGCCGCCGGGAATGGCTAGTCGCTTTGGCCACGGCTTATTCGTCCTGGGACCGGATGGCCAATGACACCAACAACACTCCCACATTGCATGTCGCTGGGGATCAGGTTTCCGAAGCTCTCGCAGTGGAGTATGACGCGTACCACCAGTCCATTGGCAGTGGCCGTAAAGCCTATTGAGGCTCTCTTTCTGGATCTTGGGCAGAAGGTGTGACCCGGCGGGGCAGGGGCTGGTGATCCGTGGTGCATCGAAGCAGCGGGCGCTGCGACCTTGATCCTCTTGGAGGATAGCGAAGCAGGCCATCTCGGCCTTTCGATAGGCCCAGGACCTGGAGTTCGGTCAGACCCAGGGCCACCAGACGACCCAGGCTTTCAAAGGTATGCAGGATCTCATCTGAGCGTTCGGGGCGAACGCGGTTCGGGTCAGCCATCCCTTACCTAACATCGGGATAGAGCCGTCCCTCTATTCCCTGCTTGAAGCATCCCCTATCACCAGCCAAACGGTACGGCCTTCCATTTTGGCCTGGCGCAATGCAGTTAGGGCGTCCTTTAATGCCACCAGTCCTGAATCCTGCGTTCCTGTATCGACTTGAAGGATGTCCCCCTCCT
>JAYVRY010000054.1:0-7848 GCA_043775845.1 Acidobacteriota bacterium | reverse complement strand
AAGACGACGCAGGTGTTCGTCTTGCTGATGGTGGCCGTCATCTTTCGCAGGGCCTGGCTCATGAGGCGGGCCTGCAGGCCCACATGGCTGTCGCCCATCTCGCCGTCGATTTCGGCCTTGGGCACCAGGGCGGCCACGGAATCGATGACGATGATGTCCAGGGCCCCGCTGCGCACCAGCTGGTCGCAGATTTCCAGGGCCTGTTCCCCACTATCGGGCTGGGAGATGAACAGGTTGGCCACGTCCACACCCAGTTTCTGGGCATATTCGGGATCCAGGGCGTGCTCGGCGTCGATGTAGGCGGCCAAGCCACCTTTTTTCTGGGCCTGAGCCACCATGTGGAGGGCCAGGGTGGTCTTGCCGCTGGCTTCAGGCCCGTACACCTCGACGACGCGGCCCTTGGGGACGCCGCCGACACCCAGGGCGGAATCCAGGGAGATGGAGCCTGTGCTGATGACTTCGATGCCCTCGGCACTGCTCATGCGGTCGCCCAGCTTCATGATCGAGCCCTTGCCGAAGGCCCGTTCAATGTCGGCCAGGGTTCGCGTCAGGGCTTTGAGTCGGTCATCTTGTTCGGACGCGGCCATGGGGTTCTCCAGTGGATGAATTCCAGCATGAGGCAAAAAGCGAAAAAAACAAGAACCTTTTCTCGTTCCGGGCCAGGGACCTGTCTCGGTGCTCGACCACTTCGGCGCCCACCCATTACTTGGACAGGCTCCTAAACCGGCCGAAGAAGGGGGGGCATGTCGACCGAAGCCCCGGCCTCCCGAACCCCTGAAGCCCTGTCCGCCCTCGAGGCCAGGTTGGCCTTGGTCCAGGCGGAGGCAGACCGTTACCGGGCCCTGGTGGAGGATCTGAAGGAAGTGATCTTCCAGATCGACCGGCAGGGTCAGTGGACGTTCCTGAATCCATCCTGGTCCGAACTCACGGGGTTTTCCGTGGAGGAATGCCTCGGCAAGGCCTTTCTCGGGTACCTGCATCCCGTGGACAACCCCCGCTACCTCAACCTGCTCACCTATGCCGTGGATACCGGGCAGGCGGTTTTTGAAGGGGAATTCCGCATTCCCACCAAGGATGGCGAGGTGAAGTGGGTGGCGGCCCACCAGCGCATCGCCTTCAATGCGGCGGGTGTGGTGCAGGGCATCTCCGGAACCCTATCGGACATCACCGAACGGAAGCACACCGAGATTGTCCTGCGCGTGGCCACCAGTCGTCTCCGGGCCCTCATCGAGAACATGCAGGCGGGCATCCTGGTGGAAACCGAGTCCCGCAAGATCGCCCTGTTGAACGAGACCTTCTGCAAGATGTTTCATGTGCCGGTGCCCGCCCACGTGCTGGTGGAAAGTGATACCCGCGACCTGCTGGAGGAATGCCTGCATCTGCTGGTGGAGCCGGACTCGTTCCTGGACCGCAAGGATGCCGTGGCGGCGGCGCGGGAACCGGTGCAGGGCGAAGAACTCTCGCTGACGGATGGGCGCATTCTGTCGCGGGATTTCATCCCCATCGTGGTGGGCGAGGAATACCTGGGCCACCTTTGGCAGTACCACGACATCACCGAGCGGCGCCGGGCCGAGATCAAGTTGGAAGAGGCCGCCGAGGAACTCGAGTGGAAGAACTGGGAGCTGGCGGAAGCCCGGGACCGGGCCCTGGAGCTGTCGGGCCTCAAGAGCGAATTCCTGGCCAACATGAGCCACGAGATCCGCACGCCCATGAACGGCATCATCGGCATGACCGGCCTGCTGCTGGATACCCCCTTGGGAGAAGAGCAGCGGCAGTATGCGGAAACCGTCCGTTCCTGCGGCGATGCCCTGCTCACGCTCATCAATGACATTCTCGACTTCTCCAAGATCGAGGCCGGCAAACTGGTCTTCGAGACGCTGGACTTCGATCTCCTGTCGGTGATCGAGGATGTGCAGTCGGTGCTCGCCGTGAAGGCCGAGGCCAAGAATGTGGAGCTGGGCATCTTCGTGGATCCGGCTACCCCGTTGGCCGTGGCGGGGGATCCCACGCGGCTACGGCAGATCCTCACCAACCTGATGGACAACGCCCTGAAGTTCACCCACGCCGGTTCCGTGGAAGTCCGCGTGCGGCCCGAGTCGGAAGAAGAGGGCCAGGTCCTGCTGCGGGTCGAGATCAAGGATACGGGCATCGGCATGAAGCCCGAGGTGGTCGAGCGGCTCTTCTCCTCCTTCTTCCAGGGCGACAGTTCCACCACGCGGAAGTACGGCGGCACGGGGCTGGGGCTCACCATCTGCAAGCGGCTGGCGGAGCTCATGGGCGGGAGCGTGGGCGTGACCAGCGCGCCCGGTGAAGGCAGCACTTTCTGGTTCACCCTGCGGCTGGGCGTGCGACATCATCAGGCGGTCCTGCACCCCACCGCCACATCCATCGTGCTCATGGGCCTCCCGCCCGCGGCCAGCCGCCTGGTGGGAGAACAGCTCCAGGCCTGGGGCGTGGCGGTCCTGGTGCCACCCTCAGATGTGGAAACGGCCGCCTGGCTGCGGGAAGTCCGACGCTCCGGGAGCCTGCTCCTGGTGGGTTCCGACGCCCTCGGTGAGGCTGTGGCCCAAGGCCCCCTGGAATCCCTGGTGTTGGCCAGCCCGCTCTACCGACCGGAACTGCGCGAGGCGGCGACCCAGCAGGGTGTCCAGGCCTTCCTGACCCTCCCTGTGCGACCCAGCCATCTGCGGAAACTTCTGGACCCCGCGGGCCTCAGCGTGGATCATGCGGCCTCGGCCTCACCCAGCCGAGCGCTGGAGGGTCCCGTGCAGGTGCGTGTGCTCCTGGCCGAGGACAACCTGGTGAATCAGAAGGTGGCGCTCATCATGCTCCGTAAATTCGGCATCGAGGCGGATGTCGTGGCCACGGGCATCGAGGCGTTGGATGCCCTGGTGGGTGTGTCCTACGATCTGGTGTTGATGGATTGCCAGATGCCGGAGATGGATGGGTTCGAGGCCACGCGGCGCATCCGCGAACGGGAGCGAGGCAGTCGGCGCATGCCCGTGGTGGCCATGACCGCCAATGCCATGGTGGGGGACCGTGAAAAGTGCCTGGCGGCGGGCATGGATGACCACATCCCTAAGCCGGTTCGCATCGACCAGCTGCACCGCACGCTCTCCCGGTGGCTTCCGGCTGGAGCCGTGCCTCCCTTGAACGTAGGGAACTGAGATGACCAAATCGGCCGCCCTCCTCGAAGACGCCACCGCCATCCGCATGGCGCTGCAGCGGCTCTGTCTTGCTGAAGGCCGTCTGGATGTGGCCTTCAAGGCCCAGAAGGCCTCCTTCTCCATTCTCACGGAGGATGGCGAGAAGATGGCCTTCCGGATGTCCCATGAAGACATCGCCACCTGGGGCTTGAAGCCTGGCGAGAACCTGGCCATCAAGCTCAAGGACCGCGGGCTGGAGTACGAGTGCGTGGTGGCCCATGCGGGCCGCGAAATCCTGGAGGGCGTGGAGGCCTGCCTGGCGGCCCTTCCCCGCGTGCTCCGACGCTCTGACCTGCACCGCCTGGCGGACTTCATCCCCGACCGCAGCCCCGCCCAGGCGCATGTGGCGACCTTCACCAACACGCGCAACGCCCTCATCGACGGCACGGTGCAGAGCTTCGGCGAAGATGGCCTCGAGCTGGTATTGCGGAATTCCAAACAAGACATCCGCGAACTCCTTCGCATGGGCGAAGAATCCCTGCTGGATATCCCCCTGGAAGGCGATCTGCGCCTGCGGGCGCCCACCACGGTGGCCTACTTCGGCGACAACCTGGTGGGCCTGCGCTTCACCACCAAGGCCGATGCCAAGATGCTCGATCAGTACCGCACCTGGATCCAGGATCAGCAGGTCCTGCAGGCTCAGCAGGACAAGGAGGAATTCGCACCCCGCGGCTTCCAGGAGGCCACCGCCCGCATCAACCGGGCCGCGGCGCTGCCCACGGTGAAGGTCGTGGTGGATAAGGAACCCCTGATCCTCCTGCTCACCGAAAAGGAGGACTTCGCCCGCCGCCTGGGCGAAGCCCTCAGCCGCAAGTTCGGGCTGGCCGTGCTGGATCACATCAAGGGCCCCGTGAAGGCCCAACTCAAGGGGCTTGAACTGGAGGGCAAGGAGTGGGGACGGGTGCGCATGGTCCTCATCCACAACCAGCTCCGCCTCACCAGCCCCCTGGAACTTTGCCGTCAGCTCATCGAACAGGAGAACTGCCCCGTGCCGGTGATCCTCCTGGGCACCGAAGAGGAGGAAGCCAAGAAGCGCCACCACGCGGTGGCCGCCGGGGGCGTGGATTACGTCGTGGTGGATCCCTTCCGGATCCTCGGCATCCTCCGCAAGCTCGACGAGACGCTGAGCCTGTTCGAAGGGATGTGAATCACCTCAGGCTGACGTCCCGCCCCCGCCAGTGGTTCACGCCCCGCAGGCGATCGGCCAGAGCCCAGAGTGTGCCAGCGGCGAATACGAGGACATTGACCGGCCAGAGGGTCCACAGCAAGTCCATGGGGCGGCCAGACAGGCGCTGCTGCACATCACCGACGAGGGCCGGTACCACCAGCCAAAGCACCAGGGCCAGGATCGGGTGTCCGGCGAAGGGCAACCAGAGCGGCGCCAGACCCACCATGAGAAACATCGGAATGGCGATGGGCAGCAGCCACCAGCCGGGCAGGGCCGCCGAATTCTTCCGCATGGCCCGCACCAGTTCGCCCAGGCCGTGGTACATCCGCAGATGCAGGCCCGGACCGCCACGCGCCACGCGGTTCACAAAGCCTGCCTGCTTCACGCGCCGGGCCAGCATCATGTCGTCGATGGCCTCCAGGGGCGCGCCCGCGTGCCCACCCACGGCATCGTAGGCCGAGCGCCGCACCATGGTGAAGGCCCCCACACCGCAGAAGGAGGGATGTTTGGGATTCGGCACCTGGTGGGGCGGCACCAGCATGAGGAAGGCCGAGGCCGCCACGGGCAAAACGATCCGCTCGGCAGGCCCCACGGCGTCCACCGTGGGCAGCAGGGCCAGGATGTCC
This sequence comes from Acidobacteriota bacterium, assembly GCA_043775845.1. Taxonomy (GTDB): domain Bacteria; phylum Acidobacteriota; class Holophagae; order Holophagales; family Holophagaceae; genus Geothrix. The sequence goes on along the minus strand of JAYVRY010000054.1, from coordinate 2,848 downwards.
GTGGGGTGGGCCAGGGCGAAGGCCATGGCGCGGCGCAGGAGGTTGGGCGAAGCCTGTACGTCGGCGTCCGCAAACAGGAGCCAGTCTGCGGCGAGGGCTTCTGGTTGCAGGGACGCCAAATGGAGGGCGTGGTTCTTGCCCAGCCAGCCCGCCGGGAGATGATCGTTGCGCAGCACTTTCAGGTGCTCAGGCCGCGCGTTCATCCGAGCTGCAAGAACCTCGCTGCTCCCATCCGTGGAGCCGTCATCCACCACGACGATGCGCAGGTTCGGGTAGTCCTGGGCGAGCCAGGAATCCAGCGCCACTCCCACCTCCAGCGCTTCGTCCCGCACGGGGATGCAGAGGCATACGCTCGGCGGCTCCGAGGGCAGGACGGGATCGACTTCCAGTGTCGGCAGCCGGTTCCAATGACGGTGCAGCAGCAGCAGGGCGGCGAGGATTCCGCCCGCCGAACCCCAGGATGTCGCTTCCAGCCAGACCATGAATCAGCCTAGCCTGAGGCATCCCCCGAGGCACCCATGCCCTTCGCCTTCCTCATGCACGATCCCTTGGCAGGCACCCTGCTGCTGCTGGCCCTGCTGTGGCTGTCGGCGAAGGTGGGCGGCGAGGTGGCGGTGCGCATGAAGTTGCCTTCGGTAACCGGCGAGCTGGCCGTGGGCTTGGCGCTCACGGCCCTGCACCGGGCCTGGCCACTGCTTCCGGATGTGGCGGCCTCGCCTGCGGCGGAGCTGCTGGGCAGCCTCGGCGTGGTCGTGTTGATGTTTGCCATAGGCCTGGAATCCACCGTGTCTCAGATGCTGAAGGTGGGTGCGGCATCGCTTCGGGTGGCCCTCATCGGTGTGATGATGCCCATGGCCGCGGGCCTTGCGGGTGCATGGCTGCTGCTGCCCAAGGAGTCGCCCTTCGTACTCGACCTCTTCATCGGCGCCTGTCTCTGCGCCACCAGCATCGGCATTTCCGCCCAAGTGCTGCGCGAGAAAGGCGCGTCCGATTCCATGGAGGGCCGCATCATCGTGGGCGCTGCGGTGGTGGATGACGTGCTGGGGTTGCTGGTGCTGGTGGCGGTGTCGGGTATGGTGGGGGCCGCATCAGGAGGGGCACTGGTCCCCCAGCTGATGAAGACTCTGGGACTGGCCCTGGGCTTCCTGGCGGCGGCGCTGACACTGGGCCGCCTGGCCACGCCACGGCTCTTCCAGCTGGCCAGCCGGTTCCGCGGCGAGCAGGTGCTGCTGCCCCTGGGACTGGGCTTCGCCTTCCTCCTGGCCTGGCTGGGCAACCTTGCGGGCTTGGCCTCCATTGTGGGTGCCTACGCGGCAGGTCTCATCCTGGAGCCCGCCCACATCCTGGATCTGGAGCACCGCGAAAAGCACACGCTGGAGGAACTGATCCACCCATTGGTAACCGTGCTTTCACCGCTGTTCTTTGTGCTCATGGGCGCCAAGGTGGATCCCGTGGCCCTTTTCAAGCCCGCCACCTTGGGCTTCGCCGTCTCGCTCGCTTTCTTGGGCGTGGTCGGAAAATACGTGGCAGGTTATGGCGGCGGCAAAGGTACCCGCGCCGCTGTGGTGGGTTGGGGCATGGTGCCCCGGGGCGAGGTGGGCCTCATCTTCGTGGCGGCGGGGGCGCACCTGCAGATGAATGGCGTGCCCCTGCTCAGCGCAGATGTCCAGGCGGGCGTCATCGGCGCCCTGCTGCTCACCACCATTGCCGGACCCGTGGGACTGGGGTGGGTGCTGAATTCCAAGTCGGAAGAATGACCCGCCCATTCAGATCCGTCTCATCGTCAGGAGGCAGCTTGGTAGCTAGATTGCGGATGACCCGGGAGCTGTTCCTTCTCGCTGTGGGGTGCTTCCCGTTGCGTGCTCAGCCCGCGCTGCGGGAGCTCTGGGCGCGGCATGATCAGTTCGTGTTGGCGGGCCCCCAGAGGAACCTGTCGTTGGATCGCGCGAAGGTTGCGTTTTCGTTCAAGGGTGGTCAGGGGCAGGCCGTGCAGGGATGGGATGTGGGGCCGAAGGATACACCCGTGATTCTCTTCTTTGCTGGCGGCCCTGGCGGAACCACCCGACCAGAGCGGTTGGGCGCTGGTTTCCCTGTAACTGGGGCCTACCGTCACCTCGCCATTGATGTTCCGGGCGCTGGCGGATCTCAATGGGTTCCGGACTGGAAGCCCGAGGACACCATCGAGGATGCCGAAACCTTCTTGAAGCGGCAGGGGGTGCAAGGGCGAGTCTATGTTGCGGGCTGGAGCTGGGGATCCACCATGGCCCTGCTTTTCGCCCAGCGGCATCCAGAGCGCGTGCGGGGCGTGGTCGTGGGAGGGGTTTGGACCAATTCTCCCGAGGAGGTGCATTCCTACCTTGATGCTGATGGACAACGGGCCTGGATGCCCGCCTTGGCCAAGGTCTTCCAGACCTTCGCCCCGGGGCGGGGAACGGCTTGTGATCTGTACGAGGCCATCCGCTCGGGGCGGGGAGGCTTGGCTCTCGTAAAAGCCTATGCGGAGGCCGAATCAGATCAGGCTGGTGTGGGGTCCATTCCCCGTGGGGATCTGCCCGGACCTTTGTCTGTGGTGGAGAACCCCAAGCCGGTCGATTTGAAGACCGAGCAGAGCCCCCTGGTGCGCTTTGCTTTCATCGAATCCGAAAATGATGTGCCGGGGGCAGCAGGGAAAGTGGCAGCTGCCGTTGGTCTTTCCCCAGGCCTTGGAGGCCGTGCCTCTGGTCCTCATCCAGGGCCGCTACGATCAGGTTTGCCTGCCGGAGGTGGCGCAACGGGTCTATCGCACCTGGCCGGGCAGCCGCAAACTCCTGGTGCCGCTAAGGAAATGTAACAAAATAACTATTGCTTT
>JAYVRY010000053.1:0-7855 GCA_043775845.1 Acidobacteriota bacterium | reverse complement strand
ATGCCGCCGCCATTCTGCGGGGCAAGAAGGTGGCCGAAGGCACGCGCATGCTGGTGTTTCCGGCCTCGAGCAAGATCTTCGCCCAGGCCCTGGACAAGGGCTACATCCACGACTTCATGCGAGCCGGGGCCGTGGTGATGAATTCCGGCTGCGGGCCCTGTCTGGGCGTTCACGAAGGGGCCCTGGGAGATGGCGAAACAGCCCTCAGCACCACCAACCGCAACTTCAAGGGCCGCATGGGCAACCCCACGGGCTTTGTCTACCTCTGCAGCCCCGTGGTGGCCGCGGCTTCCGCCATCACCGGTGTCATCACCGATCCGAGAAAGGGCTGAACCATGTCCAAGGTCATCATCAAGCTCGAAAACGACATCAGCACCGATGACATCTACCCGGGCCGTTTCATGGCCACGGTGCTGCCCACGGAGACGCCGCAGTTCGCGTTCTTCGACCGCACGGACTTCAACGCCCAGCTGAAGGCCAAGGCCTTTCCCGCCGGTTCCATCATCGTGGGTGGCGAAAACTTCGGCTGCGGCTCCAGCCGCGAGCAAGCCTGTTCGACGCTGAAGGGCCACGAGGTGGCCGTAGTGGCCAAGAGCATCTCCCGCATCTTTCTCCAGAACAGCATCAACCTGGGTCTGCAGGTGGTCATCTGCCCCACGGTCGAAGCCAGCGAGGGCGATGAGCTGGACATCACGGCCGATCAGGTGCTGAACAAAACCACCGGCCAGGCCTTCGAGCAAGTGAAGCTGCCCGCAGCCCGGAAGGGCATCATGGATGCGGGTGGGCTCATCCCCTACACGCGCGCCCGGCTCATGGCTAGGATCTGAAACATGAACTGATCCACCAAGAAGACACGAAGGAAAGAAAGGCGATCATTTCTTCTTCGTGTCTTCGTGGTGAAGCCCTTTCCTGTTGACCTAATCCGCGCCTTCCAATGCATCCTCGGCACAGGGATGGTGGTGGTATTTGATGGCGTGGATGGCCAGGTCGTAGTCGGGTTCCCGGGTGAGTTCCGAGACCAGTTCGGTGTGTACGACGGTGCCATTCTCATCCAGGGCCACCACGGCCCGGGCCAGGAGGCCGCGCAAGGGGCCGTCCGTGAGGGTGACACCAAACGCCTGGCCGAATTCGGCGTGTCGGAAGGCGGAGACGGCTTCCACGCGCTCCACACCCTGGGTCCCGCAAAAGAGACCCTGCGCGAAGGGCAGGTCCATGGAGACGCAGAGCAGCACCATGTCGATCATGCCGGCGGTCAACGCATTGAAGGTCAGCACGCTCTGGGCACACGTGGCCGTGTCCAGGCTGGGGAAGATGCTCAGGATGACCCGTTTCCCCTCCAGATCCACGCTGGTGATCTCGCTGAGATCGGTTCGGGTGAGGGTGAAGGGGGGCGTCGCATGCCCTGGCAGGGGCAATTCCCCACAGGTGTGGATGGGGTTCCCGTTGAAGGTGATGGTGGCCATGGGTCCTCCCGGCGGGCCCATGCTACTCCGAATGCGAGGGTGGTGGGGCATTCTCCCTTCGAAAAGCCTTGGTAGCGGCCGGGTCACCCACGGAACCTGTCGTTCCGCCCCAGGGGTGCTGGCCCCGAAGGGCCCGACCATCTAGGCTTGGTCCATGCAACGCGTGGAACTGAAGTGGAGCTGGTACTGGGGCCTCTGGGCCATGATGGGGCTCTACATGACCACCTGGGATGTGGCCATGTACCCCTCGGCCTCCCTCCTCAGGTTGCTGATCATGAACCTCCTCCAGAACGGTGTCTGGGGCTTGTTGGGCCTCTTCCTGCTCTGGCTGGCCAATCACCGGCCCATTGAAAATGTCGTTTGGTCCCAGTGGCATGTCTGGGGTCTGCATTTCTTGGCCAGTGTGATCGTGGCGGCCATCGGCCTCTTCGTGGCCTACGTCATCTCCCTGTTGTTGGCCGAAGGCATGTGGAAGAAAAACCTAGACATGGCCATGGTGATGAAGGGGCTGCCCCGCTTCTACCGCGCCTACTTCCACACCAACCTCCTCTTCATGTGGGCGGTGGTGGCGGCGTTCCATGGACTTCGCATCTACCGGAAGTACAAGACCCGGGAAGTGGAGACGGCGCGCTTGGAGACCCGGTTCGCCGAGGCGCAGAACCTGGCTTTGCGGATGCAGCTCCAGCCGCATTTCCTCTTCAACACCCTCAACTCCATTTCGGCCCTGGTCCACTCCAATCCCGATGGCGCGGATGAGATGATCAGTCGGCTGGGCGATTTCCTGCGCACCACCTTGGATGCGCCCCATGATCAGCTGGTGACTCTGCGCAGGGAACTGGCGTTCATTCAGGATTACCTGGCCATCGAGCAGGTGCGCTTCCAGGACCGCCTCCGGGTGGAACTGCAGATTCCCGCAAGCCTCATGGAGGTGCGCCTGCCCTCGTTCATCCTGCAACCATTGGTGGAGAATGCCCTCAAGCACGGTCTAGCTGACCGTCCCCAGGGCGGTACCCTGTCCCTTCGCGCCCACAGCGATTCCGGCAACCTGGTTTTGGAGATCCAGGATGACGGGCAAGGCTATGCTCCGAGCCGCGAAGGCGTGGGCCTGGCGAATGTGCGATCCAGACTGGGGCTGGTCTACAAAGGCCGCCACCAGCTCGACATTCTGGGCTCGCCCGATCACGGCACCCTGGTGACCTTGAGGCTGCCCATGGACCTGACCGAGGTGGAAGCATGAGTCTGCGCGCCCTGGTGGTGGATGACGAGCCGCTGGCCCGGCAGCGGATTCGGCACCTGCTCCGGCGGGCCTCTGACATCGAGGTGGCACAAGAATGCACCAATGGCCTGGAGGCCGTGAAGGCCATCGAGGACCTCAGACCTGACCTGGTGTTCCTGGATATCCAGATGCCGGAGCTGGATGGCTTTGGCGTGGTGGAGGCCGTGGGCGCGGAGCACATGCCGCCCACCCTGTTCATCACCGCCTACGATCAGCACGCACTGCGCGCCTTCGAAGTGCATGCCCTCGATTACCTGCTGAAGCCTTTTTCCGTCGAGCGCTTTCACCAGGCCTTGGAACGGGCCCGCCGCTGGTGCCAGCCCCAGAAGGAAGGCACTCCGCCCAACCTGGGGGCCCTCATCGATGGGTTGCGCCAGGAGCGGCCCTGGGTCGACCGCCTGCTGGTGCGGCAGGGCGACCGCCACGTGCTGGTGAGGACTGCCGCGATCCAGTGGATCGAGGCCGAAGACAACTACGTGCGACTGCACGTGGAGGGGACTTCGCACCTGCTCCGCCAGACCATGACGGGCGTTCTGGGCCGCCTGGATCCAGCCCAGTTTCGACGCATCCATCGCTCGGCCATCGTGAACCTGGATTGCATCAAGGAATTTCAGCCCTGGTCCGGCGGGGACCACCTGGTGATCATGCGCGATGGCACCAAATTGACCCTGAGCCGCACCTTCCGGGATCAGTTCGGAGAGTGGCTTTAAGCAGAACGAGCCCGGCGTTGCCGGGCTCGTTCTGCTCATATGCAATGCTATCTGGCGGCGTGAACCGAAACGGTGGCCATGCCTTCCCTGCGCAGCACCAGGCTGGCTTTTTCGCTCGTCCGGTTCGCATTCGGCAGGATGACATCCACGGTACCGATGAGTTTGTCGGTCACCAGGAGTTGACCCCCAGTGCGATCCCCGATGCTGAATACCGCGCCTTGTTTCAGGGCGGCGGAACTTGTGCCGACGACGGGCAGGCCCAGGCTGGCCAAGCGTCGCACGGCCCGTGAGGCACCCAAGTACCCATCGCCGAAGTTCCGGTCGTGGGGCATGAGCACGACATAGTCGGCCTTTTCCCGCGAAAGCACAAAGGTCGCAGCGCCCATGCGACTTTCGGTGTGCGCGTCGGCCACGGTGATGATGCCTTCCGGCCCCAAGGCCTTGGCCAGCGCCCACACCATGTCCTTGTTGGCCTTGTAGTCACAGATGACACCGATGTGTTTCTTTTCGGGCCAGGTGGCTTGGATCGTCTGCATCAGAGGCTTGAAATCCTCCGCGCTGAGGGTGATGCCAGCCAATACCATGGCGGCCAGGCTGAGCGATGTGGATAGGCGGTTCATGGTGCCTCCTCAGGGGCAGGGGCTGCCTCGGCAGCAGGGATTGTCAAAGGCCCGGTGCGGCTGTCCGTCGGGCGGGGGTAATGCCTACCAACATGGGAATCGGTTGGATGTGGGCCAGGGATCGGGGACCAGACGTGTTCCGGTTGGGCGAACAGAGTGCTGTCTGGGACGAACCGTGCACGGCTTTCCGGCACCGGCATCCTTCGGCCTCGGCGATACTGAAGGTTCCGGGAGGTCCCCATGAAAATCCTGCTCCTCGGCTCCGGCGGCCGGGAATATGCCATGGCCCTGAAGCTCAAGGCTTCTGGCAAGGCTGTGGAACTGTTCTCGGCTCCGGGCAGCGATGGGCTTGCCGAACTTGGCGCCTGCGTGAAGCTGGACTTGGAACAGCCTGCCGAGGTGGCCGCCTGGTGCGCCGCGAATCGCCCCGATCTGGTGGTGGCGGGCCCCGAAGTACCCCTGGTAGCGGGCGTGGCAGACGCGGTGAGGGCCCTGGGCATCCCGGTCTTTGGCCACGATGCAGCCACCGCCACCTTGGAAGGCAGCAAGGCCTTTGCCAAGGAGTTCATGTTCCGCCATGGGATTCCCTGCGCGGCGAGCTACACCGTGAAGGATCTGGCCAGCGGGGAAGCCTTGATTGAGGGCTGGTCCCACGGCTTTCCCATCGTGCTGAAGGCCGATGGTCTCGCCGCTGGGAAGGGCGTGGTGCTGGCGCCCAGCCAGGCCGAGGCCCTGGAGACCTTCCGTGCCTTCATGGCGGGCCAGTTCGGGGATGCCAGCCGCACGGTGGTCTTCGAAGCGCCTCTGGTGGGCATGGAACTGTCCCTGCACGTGCTGGTGGATGTGGATGCCGATCACGCCTCCTACGCCCTGCTGCCCGCCTGCCAGGATCACAAGCGCATCTTCGAGGGGGACCAGGGCCCCAACACCGGTGGCATGGGCGCCTTCGGGCCACTGCCCTTCCTGCGGCCCCAGGATATCGAACGCATGCGCATCGATTTGGTGGAACCCACGGTGAAGGGGCTCCAGAAGGATGGCCTGGTGGCCCGAGGCGTGCTGTTCCTGGGCGTCATGTGGACGGCCTCGGGGCCCGAACTGCTCGAGTACAACGTGCGTTTCGGCGATCCCGAAACCCAGGTGCTGATGCAGTTGCTGGACGAGGATCTGGCCGACCTTCTTCTTGAAGTGGCCGAGGGAAGGCTGGTCCCCCGTGATTTGAAGCTCAAGCCCCACACGGCCATCGCCGTGGTGCTGGCGGCGGAGGATTATCCCGAAGACGCCAAGAAGGGCGTGCCCATCACCATCGAAACGTCGGCCGTTACCCTCATCCACGCGGGTACCAAAAAGAAGAATGGCCAGTGGGTGACGAATGGGGGTCGCGTGATGAACCTCGCCACCTCCGCCCCAGATCTCGCAACCGCCCGCGCGGCCATTGAGGCTTCGCTGCCCCAAGTGCAGTGGCCCGGCATGCAGGTTCGGCGCGACATCGGGCTCAAGGCCCTGAGGCATGCGCAGTCGGGCAAAACCGTTCAGGATCCCTGGTGAGCCCGATCAGCCCCGATCACGCAGCAGCCAGATCAGGATGGTGATGGCCAGACCCACCAGGGTGAGGGTTCCCATGGCGCGATGGATGCGCGGGTAGACGTTGTGCGTGCTGCGCGCCTCGCGCCAGGCCAGGGCCAGGCGCCCCATGAGCAGGGTGGCCCCGGCTGCGGCGAGGGTGGTGAGCCAGAGGGCCAGGTGGAACTGGGTCAGAGGGCGTGGGTTCAGCAGGAGGCGAAGGCCCACCAAGGTGAGCGCGGCGGTCATGAGGTGCCCGTGCAGGCGGTGTTCGCCACGCCGCACCGCCAGGAGGGCCAGGATAGGCAGCAGGGCTGCGGGGATCAGAAGGAAGTCGAGCACGTGGCCAGCCTACCCGGATCAGGTCAAAGAGGCAGAGCCTCCAGACGCTTCTCGCCCTCCCAGCGGTAGAATCCGGAGCCGGTCTTGCGGCCCAGGCGGCCAGCCGCCACCAGTTGGCGGAGCAGGGCGGGGGCCTTGAAGCGGGGTTCGCCGAAGGCTTCGAAAAGGACTTCGGCCACGCTTTGCATGGTGTCGAGACCGATGAAGTCGCTGAGGTGGAGCGGCCCCATGGGGTGACCGCAGCCCAGCTTCATACCGGTGTCGAGGTCTTCGACGGTGGCCAGCCGCTGCTCGGCGCAGCGCATGGCATCGAGCAGGTAGGGCACCAGCAGGCGGTTCACGATGAAGCCCGGTGCATCGGGTGCCATGACGGCGGTCTTGCCCAACGCAGCTACGAAACCGCGCAGGTCCGTGAGGGTGTCTTCCGCCGTGGCCAGGGTGCAGATGATCTCCACCAGGGGCATGGCGGGCACGGGGTTGAAGAAATGCAGGCCCGCCAGGCGTGGCAGGCGATGCGGCGCCAGCACGGGGCTGAGCTGGGCCACGGACAGGCTCGATGTATTGGTGCAGAGGATCGCGGTGGGGCTGAGCACGCGGTCCAGTTCAGTGAAGGTCTGGAGCTTGAGGTCGAGCCGCTCGGGGATGGCCTCCACCACCAGGTCGCAGTCCGCCAGGTCGTTGAAGACGAGGGTGCCGTGGAGGTTGGGACTCCAGGCTTCGCGCTGCTCGGCGGTGATCTTGCCTTTGGTCACCGCACGCTCCCACATGCCATGGATGCGCGCCATGCCCTTGCCGAGCAAGTCCTCGTTGGCTTCCTTCACCCAGACCTGGAGACCGGCTTCGGCCGTGCACTGCGCGATGCCCGAGCCCATGAGCCCGCAACCGATGATGCCGACGCGCTGGATGCCCATGCCTGCCTCCTGAATGGTTCTGGATGGTTGGGCACCATTCTCCGGGAAATCCATGGGCACGGGGGGCATGACCTCTGGTAGAGTCCGCCCAAGCGATGGGAGGCACCATGCATGGACCCATGCGGGATCTTCTCGGCCACCAGGCCTGGGCGGACGCCATGTTCTTTCGGGCCTGGGAGGGCTCGGGTCAACCTGAGGATGAAGACCTGCGCGCCCGGGTGGATCACCTGGTGGCCACCCAGGAGGCCTTCCTGCAGGTGCTCAAGGGGGCGGAGGTGTCCCTGCCGGATCATCCCCTGCCGGAATTCAAGGATCTCAAAGCCCGGTGCGAAGCCGTCCACCATGTATTCAAGGCGCTGGGTTTCGGTCTGGATGCAGCCGCCCTGGCGCGCCTGGTGCGCCTGCCCTGGTTCCCCGATCCGCCCTGCGTGGTGTCCGTGTTCGACGCGCTGCTGCAGGTTTGCATGCACTCCCAGCACCACCGGGGGCAGTGCATGGCCCGGCTCAAGGCTCTGGGGGCCTCGCCGAAAAATGTCGATTACATCATCTGGATCTGGAAGCAGAAGCCCGAGGGGCGCTGGACCTAGGTTCAGATTTCCAGATAGGTGTGCAGGTTCCGCTCTTCGGTAAGGAGGGACCGCAGGGCTTCGGCGGCGTCGTTCTTCACGCTGGGTTTCCGCTTGGTCTGGGGGCCTTGGATCAGCACGTCGGGATCGTAATGGACGCTGCGGAGGACGTGGTCGATGGTGTCGCCCTTCACGATGTGCTGCACCTTGAAGGTGTCGTCCTCGTGGACCATGATGTGCGCTTCGTTGGGCGCGCCGAAGAGGTTGTGCCGCATGCCCAGGATGTCCTGGTCGGCGCCCGTGAGGACGAAGGCCACGTAGTAGGCTTCGCCGCTGCGGGGCTCGTGGAGCGGGATCTCATCGCGCACATCCTTCAGGTCGATGAACTTCTCCATCTTGCCGTCGCT
>JAYVRY010000052.1:0-30218 GCA_043775845.1 Acidobacteriota bacterium | reverse complement strand
GGGGAAGTAGTAGAGTGCTTCGGCCTTGTCCTCGAAGGTGGGCAGCTGCTTGTTGACCATGTCCATGAAGATCAGCCAGGCCTCGTCGTGCTGGGGACCCTTGTTGGTGAGGGCGTAGCCGCCCTGCTGGGCCAGGGATTCCTTGGACATGTACTGGCTGTATTCCAGGCCCTTGTTCTCCATGCCGATGTCGTTGATGAGCTGCGGATCGCCCCAGCCCTGTTTGATGAAATGTTCCTTCATGCGCTTCACGCCCAGGCCGGCGATCTTGCCGAAACCCTCGCCCCGGGCCATCTGGTGCATCATCTCCAGATCATCGACGGCGTTGCCCCAGGTCATGTCCAGGCCGCCGGTGCGTTCCTTGTTGAGGATGCCGCGCTGGTAGCACTCCATGACGAAAGCGCAGAGCGTGCCGTAGGTGATGGTGCAGATGCCGTAGGTGTCGCAGTAGAAGTTCAGCTCGAGCAGGTAGTCGGGATCGAACACACCGCAGTTGGAACCCAGGCCCGCCGCGTTTTCATACTCGGGGCCGTCCACCGTGACCATGTCGCCGGCATAGGGACCGGTCTTCAGCACGAGGCCGTCGGCGCCCTTGGCGCAGGCCATGGAGCAGCCGTACCAGCAGCCGTCGACCGTGTGCTGGGTGCAGCGGCTCTGCCAGTATTCCGAATCGATCTTGTGGGTGTCGGGGTGGGAGCCGAATTGGAAGTTGTGGACCGGCAGCAGGTCGTAGGCGTCCATGATCTCGACGATGTGCGCGGTGCCGTTGCGGCGCATCATGCACTGCGAGGCGTCGTTGTCGCGGATCTCCTTGTGGTACTTGATGCCGGTCTTGGCGATGGTCTCGGGGTCCACCGGGTGGTTCATGTCGCCCGCGACCTTGGGCCCACGCACCACCAGCGCGCGGATGCGCTTGTCCCGGAACACGGTGCCAATGCCGCCGCGCCCCGCTTGTTTGAAGCGCACACACTTGCGACGGCGGTCGTAGAAGGAGAAGTTCAGCATGCCGATGAGGCTGTGCTCGGCAGCCGCGCCCGTGGACACCACGGAGATGTTGGGCAGGTCCGCTTCGTTCTCGGCGTACATGTGGGTGAGGATCTCGGCCAGCACGTGGCTGTCGACGGGATCGGTGGGGGCTTCCTCGATGCGGATGATGCCCTTCACGCCGTCGATGAAGAGGATGACATCCTTGTCGGACTTGCCCTGCAGTTCCAGCGCATCGAAGCCCGAGAACTTCAGCAGGGGCCCGTAGAAGCCGCCCACATTGGAATCGATGGGGATGTCCGTCTGGGGCGAAAGGCTCACCACCAGAGACTTGCCGGTGCCTGCGTACTGGGTCATGCCGGACACGGGCCCGGGACTGATGATGATCTCGTTCTCGGGGTCGTTCCACCGCGTGGTGGGCTTCACCGCGTTCCAGAGATGGAAGAGGCCGAAGCCGCGGCCGCCGATGAAGACATCCTTCATCGCTTGAGTGACGGGCTTCTCCTTGTTCTCAAGACTGTCCACGTTCACGTAGAGCGTGCGGTTGGTGTAGCCCTTGTCCGGCAGGCTGGGCGTGTAGGTGATTTCCTTCAGCACCTTGTGTGCGGCCTTGATGGCCTCGAGCCCATCGAGGTACTCGGTGCGCTTGGTGTAGTCGATGTTCATCATCTTGCTGGGATCGAAGACGAGCTGGCTCATGTCGGTTCCTTTCCTGGGAAGGGATTCACCACGGAGACACAGAGAACACGGAGGGTTTCACGGAGAAAGAAAAGGTGTTTCGAGTTAGAGCTCCGTGTCATTTTTCAGTGCCCTCCGTGTCTCCGTGGTGGGTCTTCTGTGTGCTCAAATAATCCGGACGGGCGGCTCAGGGACTTCGATGATGGAGAGGGCGCCGTGGGGGCAGACCTTCACGCAGACGCCGCAGGAGGTGCACTTGTGGGGCGTGATCCAGTCGGAATTCCGCATGAAGGCATCCTTCTCGCAGAACCCGATACACATGTAGCAGCCGACACAGATCTTCTTGTCGATCATGACGACGCCCAGCTTGTTGCGCTTCAGGGCTTCGGTGGGGCACACCACCACGCAGTCGCCGCACTGGTCGCAGAGGATGGCGTGGCCGCCGCCATCCTCGTAGGCCTTGATCTGGAGGGCGGCCTGCTTGGGGTCATCGACCTTGAAGACCTTGACGGCGCACTCCAACTCGCACTCGTGGTTGCAGTCGCGCCCTGCGTTGCACTTCTGGAAATCGATCACCAGCTGTTTCATGGCGAGGGCGCCTCCGGACGGGGTCAGGAACACAAAACCACACAGGGAAGGCGTTGCCTTCCCTCAGCTGAGGCTAATGCTGGGGCGTTATCCAGGCAATGGACAGCGGTCACACTTCCGAGTCGAGGCCCTCGGTTCGAATGAGGTGGACACTGGTGGCCTTGAAGGAGGCCACGACAGCCCGGCCCGGCTGAAGATCCAGTTCCGACAGGGATTGCGCCGTGACAAAGGCCGTGAGGAAAAAACCGCAATCCAGTTCGATTTTGAAGAAGGGACCCCTGGGTATGACTTTGGTCACAGCCCCCGGGAAGGTGTTTCGGGCGCTGCTCTTGATGTCGGAGTGTAAAGACAAGGATACGTGTTCAGGGCGAACACCCACCAGGACCGTCTGGCCAGGCCGGGCCTCGCCGATGGCCTGCACCTCCCTGGACTCGGGCCCCTTGCGGATGCGCAACGAAAGCAGTCCTTCCTGGCAGGAGACCACCTGGCCCTTCAGCAGGGTTTCCATGCCCACGAAGGTGGCTACGAAGGGATCTTCCGGATGGTTCATGACTTCGCGCAGGCCGCCCAGCTGCACGATGCGCCCCTCCTGCATGACCGCCAGGCGGTGGGCCAGGCGGGCGGCCTCGCTTTGATCGTGGGTGGAGAGCACGGTGGTAGTGCCAGTCTCGGCCAGGATGTGGCCCAGGTCGTCGAGGAGGCCTTCCCGCGTCTGGGCGTCCAGGGCGGAAAAGGGCTCGTCCAGGAAGAGGATCTCGGGGTTCAGCACGAAGGCCCGGGCGAGCGCGGTGCGCTGGGCCTCGCCGCCTGATAGCAGCTGAGCCGGGCGGTTCAGCAGCTCCCCAAGCCCCAGGCGGGCGGCCCAATCCTTCACGAGCGGTTCTCTATGCGCGGCGGACACGCCGCGCAGCTTCAGGCCAATGCCTATATTCTGGGCGACCGTCGCGTCCAAGAGCAGGGGATCCTGGAAGACCATGGTCATGCGGCGGCGGGCCGCTTCCCGATCCGCGTGGGATTGCAGCGCGATGTCCCCGAAGCGGAGTTCGCCCTCCGTGGGCGGCAGCAGGCCCGCCAGGGTGAGCATGAGCGTGCTCTTGCCCGCGCCGTTGGGGCCCATGAGGGCCAGTACTTCGCCCTCGCGGAGGTCGAGCACGGGCACGTTGAGCACCTGCATGCCGCGGCGGTGCACCTGGAGGTTTCGCGCCTGGAAGACCACGCCGCGGCTCATCGGTGCCGTTCCCGCTGCTGGAGGTGCGTGAGCAGCGCGTTCACCGAAAAGGCGAGGATGAGCAGGATGAAGCTGAGGGCGAAGGCCACATCGAAGTTGCCGCGGCTGGTCTCCATGACCGTGGCCGTGGTGAGGACGCGGGTGCTGCCCTTGAGGTTGCCGCCCACCATGATGGAGGCGCCCACTTCCGAGATCACGCCGCCAAAGCCTGCCATGACGGCGGCCAGCAGGGGCAGGCGGGCTTCCTTCAGCAGCAGCCAGACCATCTGGGGGCGGGAGGCCCCGAGCGATAGAATCTGCAGGCGCAGGTTGGGCGGCAGGTGCTGCAGGGCCGCGAGGCTCAGGCCCGCGATGATGGGCGTGGCGATGACGGCCTGGGCCAGGATGATGGCCAGGGGCGTGTAGAGAATCCCCAGAAAACCCAAGGGGCCATTGCGCCACAGCAGCACGGTGACGAAGAGGCCCACCACCACCGGCGGCAGGCCCATGCCCGTGTTCACCAGGGCAATGACGAGGCGCTTGCCCGGGAACTCGTTGAGCGCCACCCCCAGGGCCAGTCCCAGCCCGAGGATGACGCTCAACAACGTGGCGATGCCCGAGACCTTCAGGGAGAGCAGGGTGATCCGGAGGACCTCGGCATCCAGCGTGAGCAGCAGCTCCAGCGCTTTCCGAAGGCCCTCCCAGATCAGGTCCACGAATCTCCCACTCGATGGTCTGCATGGACCAATAGAGGAAAAGTTAACCGCAGATGACGCAGATGGCGCAGAAAAGGCAAAGGAGCGTTCGGAGGCTCCCCGTCGAAAAGAACGCTTCGCGAACGTGGAGGAGAGCTGAGGCGCTGAGGAAAGCAGAGAACGGCTTCTTTGGATTGGCTTTTCTCAGCTTTCCTCCGCTCCTCCGCCAACCTCCGCTTTCATGAGCTTTTCAGATCATCTGGGCCATCTGCGTCATCTGCGGTTTCAGCCCTTGCCTTGAAAGGACAAGAGCTGAGCGCGGCGCATGGCTGTTCTCCTATTCCGCTTCGAGGAAGGGGAACTTGATGTCCCGGGGCGGCGTGAAGCTTTCCTTGATGGTGCGCGGCGAGGTCCAGCGAATCAAGTTCAGCAGGCTGCCCGCCTTATCGTTGGTGCCGGAGGCGCGGGCCCCGCCGAAGGGCTGATGGCCCACCACGGCGCCGGTGCACTTGTCGTTGATGTAGAAGTTGCCCGCCGTGTAGGCCAGGGCCTTGGTGAGCTGGTTGATGACGTAGCGGTCCTTCGCGAAGATGGCGCCGGTGAGGGCGTAGGGCGACGTTTCGTCCAGCACCTTCAGTGTTTCTTCCAGCTTGGCGTCGTCGTAGACGTAGAGGGTGACGACGGGAGCGAAGATCTCTTCTTCCATGGTCACGAACTTGGGGTTCGTGGTGAGGATGACGGTGGGCTCGATGAAGTAGCCCTTGCTTTTGTCGCCCTTGCCACCCGCGATGATCTCGGCGTCCTTGGCGCTGCGGGCCAGCTCGATGTATTTCATGGTGCTGTCGAAGGCGGCTTCATCGATGACAGCGTTGAAGAAGTTGCGGAAGTCCCGCACGTCGCCCATCTTGATTTCGGCGAGCATGCCCAGCGTGAGGCCCTTCACCTCGGCCCAACGGGAGGCGGGGATGTAGACGCGGGAGCAGGCCGAACACTTCTGGCCCTGGTACTCGAACCCGGCCCGCACGATGGCGGCGGAGGTTTCGTTCGCGTCGGCGGAGGCGTGCATGAAGATGTAGTCCTTGCCGCCGGTCTCGCCCACCAGGCGGGGATAGCTCTTGTAGCGGCCCAGATTGTCGGCGATGGTCTTCCACATGTTGTTGAACACGTTGGTGGAGCCGGTGAAGTGCAGGCCCGCGAAGTTGGGATCATCCAGAGCGATCTTCCCGATCATGGAGCCGCGGCCGGGGATGAAGTTGATGACGCCGTCGGGTAGCCCCGCTTCCTTGAAGAGCTGCATGAGGTAGTAGTTGGACAGCACCGAGGTCGATGCCGGCTTCCACACCACCGTGTTGCCCATGATGGCGGGGGCCGTGGCGAGGTTGGCGCCGATGGCGGTGAAGTTGAAGGGCGTCACAGCAAAGACGAAGCCCTCCAGGGGGCGGTAGTCCACCCGGTTCCACACGTGGGGATCTGAGATGGGCTGGTGCTTGTAGAGCTCTTCCATGTATTTCGCGTTGAAGCGGAAGAAGTCCGCCGTTTCGCAGGTGGCGTCGATCTCCGCCTGGTAGGCGCTCTTCGACTGGTTGAGCATGGTGGCGGCGTTGAGGATGTAGCGGTACTTGCCCGATATCAGGCTGGCCATTTTGTGGAAGATGGCGGCGCGATCCTGCCAGGGCGTGGCTTCCCATTCCTTCTTGGCGGCCATGGCCGCGTCGATGGCCAGGCGCACTTCGGCTTCCCCGGCCTCGTGATAGCGGGCCAGCACGTGCTGATGGTCGTGGGGGCAGACGGCCTTCTGGATCTTGCCCGTGCGCACTTCCTTGCCGCCGATGATGAGCGGGATTTCGAGTTCCTGGTGGTACTGCCGCTCCAGCTCAGCCTTCAGCAGGGCGCGCTCCTTCGAGCCGGGCGCGTACTGGAGAATCGCCTCGTTGTGGGATTCGGGCAGGCTGAAGATCGCGTTCGACATGGGTGTCATCTCCTTCCGGTGTCCACTTCCGGAACATCGGCATCGGGAAAGAATAACGGCGAACCATAAAGCTTGATTCCGAATTCTTTGATCCGTACCTGGACAGCTTTCGACACCATGAAGTCAGCAAAGGCGCGGCCTCCCGCCGCATTCACCTTGGGAAACCGCGCCGGGTTTACTTCGATGACATGGTAGACATTCCGGAGTGCGGGATCGCCTTCATGCAAAAGGGCCAGCCCGAGTTTTTTCCGCAGGGCGAGGTACGTGCCCCGATCTGACAAGGTGTAAGCCTTTTTTTCGGCAGCGATGGCCAGGGTCTGGCCCATGCCCTGGCCGGACTGCTGATACCAGGTCTGGCCTTCTGCAGTGATGCCCGCGGCCTTCCATAGCTTCAGCTCCTGGGCGTGGGTGCCAGAATTGTCACCGCGGGAGATGAACAGGGCCTTGGCGCCCGCCACGCGCTGGAAGCTTTCCACGGCGCCGTGTTTCATGACACCCGCAGGATCCGCGAGAGGCCCCAGCAACACGAAATCGTTGTGCATGACGAGGCGGCGGTTGATGCCCCCGCCTTCGGCCACCAGCGCTTTTTCGGCTTCAGGTGAATGGACCAGGAGCACATCGGCCTCGCCGCGCTTGCCCATGGCGATGGCCTGGCCCGAGCCCACCGCGATGGTCTTGACCGCGTAGCCCGTCTGCTTTTCGAAGAGGGGGATGAGCTCATCCAGCAGGCCGGAATCCTGGGTGCTGGTGGTGGTGGCGAGGATCACCGCAGGCTGGGCCGGCGGCGCGGCGGACAGGAAGGCGGAAGCAAGGGTGGCGGCCAGCGACAGGATCAGCGATCGGGCCGGGCTCAGGCGTCGGGATCGGTTCATGTCAGTCTCCACATCGATAGTCTTGCAGGGATACAACGCTGGGTGTGCCTTTGCGTGCATGTTTTTGCAAATTGTCACATCAGGCGAAGAGCCGCTTGCGGAAGGCCTTCACATCGGCCTCGATGGCGGCGGAGGCCTTGGCCTGGATCTCGCGGAAGCGGGTCAGGGCTTCCAGGCCCAGTGCCGTCACCTGTGCACCGCCACCCTTGGGTCCGCCTTTGGCGGCCACCACCACGGGCGACTTGAAGCTCTGATTCATCTCGTCCATGAGCATCCAGGCCTTCCGGTAGCTCATGTCCAGCTCGCGGGCCGCCGCAGAGATGGAGCCACTGCGGCCGATGGCTTCGAGCAGATCCGCCTTGCCTTGGCCGATGGCGATGTTCTCTCCGTAGGCGATGCGAATGCGGATGGTGGCGGCCTGTTGGACTGGCTTGGTCATGGCGGGTTCCCGAGGGTTGATGCTCCCAGCATAGAAGCTTTGGAAGGGCCCACGGGTGGGGACCACGTTTCCAAGGGGTGGCATGTGTGGGATAACAAGCCTCGACCCCAAGGCCACAGGAGGCACCTTGAAACTCCGTTCCATCGCGTGCGCCGTCCTCGGCCTGTTCCTCTCCTTCCCGATGGTGGCTCAGACGCCCCTGGCCATCGCCGCGGCGGGCGATCTGCGGGGCGCCTTGGAGGAACTCAAGGGGCGCTTCGAGGCCCGGCATCCGGGCGTTTCCCTGCAGCTCAGCTTCGGGGCCTCCGGCAGTCTCACGGCCCAGATTCAGCAGGGCGCTCCCTTCGACATCTTCCTGTCCGCTGACACGGGCTTTCCCGGGCAGCTGCAGAAGGCGGGCCTGGTGACGGAAGACGGCGCCTTCCCCTACGCCACGGGGCGGCTCACGCTCTGGGTGCGCAAAGGCTTGGGCCTGGATCCCGCCAAGGATGGGCTCCGGGTGCTCCTCGATCCCAAGGTAAGAAAGATCGCCACGGCCAATCCCCTGGTGGCTCCCTACGGCCGGGCGGGGGACGCGGCCCTGCGCCAGGCGGGCCTTTACGAGGCCGTGAAACCGCAGCTGGTGTTCGCCGATAACATCGCCCAGGCCGCCCAGTTCCTGCAGGCCGGATCGGCGGAGGCGGGACTCATCTCGGCTTCGCAGGCGAACCACCCGGCGCTGCGGCAGGATGGCTTTATTTGGACGGTGCCCAGCGAGGCCCATCCGCCCTTGCGGCAGGCCGGCGTACTTCTCAAGCGCACGGCGAACTTGGAGCAGGCCCGTGCGTTCAGGGCCTTCCTGGTGGGTCCCGAGGGCCAGGCCCTACTGGCCCACCATGGTTTCGGGCGGCCCTGATGGATTGGGAGGCCCTCCGACTCAGCCTGGAACTCGCAGCCCTCTCCATGGCGCTGCTGGTGCCCATCGGCATCGCGTTGGCCTGGCCCCTCGCCTTCGGACGCTTCCGGGGCAAGCTGCTGCTTGAAGCGCTCACCTCCATGCCCCTGATCCTTCCCCCCACGGTGCTGGGCTTCTACATCCTGGTGGCACTGGGTCCCCACAGCCCTCTGGGCCGGGCCTGGGAGGCCCTCACCGGCGCGCGGCTGGTGTTCAGCTTCCAGGGCCTGCTCCTGGCCCAGGTGATCACGAACCTGCCCTTCTTCCTCCAGCCCCTGGTGGCCTCCCTGGGCGGCGTCGACCGGCGCCTGCTGGAGGTGGCCAGCACGCTGGGTTCCCGGCCCGCGGGCGTCTACCTCCGGGTGGCCCTGCCCTTGGCCTGGCGGGGCCTGCTCTCGGGCATGATCCTCAGCTTTGCCCACGCCATTGGCGAGTTCGGCGTGGTGCTGATGGTGGGCGGCAACCTGCCCGGGAAGACGCGCACCGCCTCCATCGCGCTGTTCGACCAGGTGCAAGCCTTCGACCTGGCGGGTGCGAATCGTACCGCCCTGCTGCTCCTGGGCTTCGCCCTCCTGGTGCTGACCTGCACGGCCTGGCTGCGTGCGCGGGATCACGCATGGAACTGAGGGCGGATTTTCTCAAGGCGTTCCCGGGTGGACCCACCATCCAGGCGGCCTTCGAGGTGGCCTTGGGCGCCTCTGGTCTCACGGTGCTCTTCGGTCCCTCCGGCTGCGGCAAGACCACCGTGCTGCGCTGCCTGGCGGGCCTGGAGGCGCCCGATGGCGGCCGCATCCACGCCGGGGCACAGGTCTGGTTCGATGGCGCAGCAAAGCGACGGATCCCTCCTGAGTTGCGCCAGGTTGGATTCGTCTTCCAGGACGCGGTGCTGTTTCCCCATCTGAGCGTGGCGGGCAACATTGCTTACGGCCTGCGGTCCTGGCCCCGGGCAGAAGCCCAGCAGCGCGTGGCGGACCTCATCGATCGGGTGGGCCTCCAGGGGTATGCGCACCGTCGTCCCGCCGAGCTGTCCGGGGGCCAGAAGCAGCGGGTGGCCCTGGCCCGGGCCCTGGCGCCGCGGCCCCGCCTGGTGCTGCTGGATGAGCCCTTCGCCTCTTTGGACCGGGCCGCCGCAGAACGGCTGCGGCACAGCCTGCGGCAGATCCTCCACGACCTGGCCGTGCCCGCGTTGTTGGTCACGCACGATCCGCTCGAGGCCTTGGCCCTGGGCGATCGCATGCTCCGCATGGCAGCCGGTCGCATCGTCGAGGAGGGCGCCCCTGCCGACCTGCTCTCCCGCCAGCCGGGTGATGCGCCCGGGGCCATTGGCGTGGTGGTGCGCACCCGGGTGCTGGGCCGCGTGGAGGGCCTCCTTCGGCTGGCGGTGGGTGACGCGGAATTGCTGGCCCCCGATCCTGGTGGCGATTTCGCGGAAGCCTTTGCCTGCATCCGGGGCGAGGGCGTGTCCCTAGAGCACGGCCCCCACGGCGCCCAGACGCAGCGCAACCGTTTGAAGGCCGAGATCATGGGCGTCGAAGCTCTGGGCGCCCTCACGCGGGTTCGTCTCGACGCGGGCTTTCCCTTCGAAGCCCTCATCACCACCTGGGCCTGCGGGGATCTCCAGCTGGGCCCCGGCCAGTGCACCACCGCGCTCATCAAGGCCAGCGCCATCCGCGTCATTCCCATTGAGCCCTGAGCGAAAGGCCCCACTAGACTGGAAGGCATGACTCCCGCGGCGATGGAACCACCGAAGCGCTCCCTTCCCTGGGCCCGGCCGGCCCAGCTGGTGCTGCGCAGTCTGCACATCGCCGCCATGGCCCTGGTGGTGGGTGGGCTTCCCTTCGGCGCGGACTTCCAACGACTCCGGGGCGCCATCCTGCTCACCGTGATTAGCGGTGTGCTGCTCTTTGCCATCGATCTCGCCAAGGATGCGGCGTTCCTCACCCAAGGCAGCGGAGTGGCCGTGCTGTTGAAGCTGGGGCTCCTGGGCATGGGCCTCCTCCAGCCTGCGGCGCGCCTGCCCTGGTACCTGGCCGCCACGCTGGTGGCTTCCATCGGTTCGCACATGCCGGGCGCCTGGCGGCATTTCTCCTTTCTCACCTGGAAGGTCATGAGGACTCACGACTGATGGTCACGCCCGCCGAAGCCCTGAACCTCATCCTTGAGCGCGTGGCGCCCCTGCCTAGCGAGAGGAGGCCCCTGAGTGAGATCCTGGGCCTCGCCGTGGCGGAAGCGCTTTACTGCACTGCCACCGTGCCGCCCTTCACCAACTCCGCCATGGATGGCTATGCGGTGCGGGCCGGAGATCTGGCTGCGGCCTCAGTGGAGCATCCGGTGCGGCTCCAGGTGCTGGGCGATCTGGCGGCGGGGGGCGTCTCTTCCTGCACGGTTGCTGCTGGCCAAGCCCTGCGCATCATGACCGGCGCGCAACTCCCAAACGGGGCCGATTCGGTGGTGCCCGTGGAGGACACCACGCGGGGGGCTGATTGGGTTGAAGTCACGAAACCGCTGCGGGCGGGCATCCACATTCGTCTCGCGGGTGAGGATCTGCAACACGGGCAGCGGCTGCTGCAGGCGGGGCAGGGCCTCCGCCCCGGCGACCTGGGGGTGTTGGCGGCGGCGGGGATTCCCACGGTACCGGTGCATCCCCGGGTGCGCGTGGCCGTGCTCACCACCGGCGACGAGCTGGTGGATGTCTCCGAGGAGCCCGGTCCCGGCCGCATCCGCGATGCCAACATCCACGCGGTCTCCGCGCAGGTCGCGGCCTGCGGCGCCATCCCCGTGCCCTTCGCCCGGATTCCGGATCATCGCGACACCCTGCTGAACGCGCTGCGACAGGCCCTGGAGGCCGATGTGGTGCTTACCACCGGCGGCATCTCCGTGGGCGACTACGACTTCATGAAGGAGCTATTGGAAGAGCTTGGCGCCGAGCGCATCTTCTGGAAGGTGGCGCAGAAGCCTGGTGGCCCCTTGGGCTTCTGGATGCTGGGCGGCAAGCCCATCTTCGGCATTCCCGGCAATCCCGTGGCCGCCATGCTCATGGTCGAGGAATACGTGCGGCCCGCCCTGCGCAAGCTCATGGGCTTCACGAAGCTGCACCGGCCCACGGCGGAGGCGAGCCTCGAAGGCGGCTGGGTGGGCAAGGTCGGCGACCACCGCACCACCTTCCTGCGGGTGGTGGCGCAGCGGGAAACAGGCCCGTTCCAGGCGCGGCTCACGGGGCCTCAGGGCTCGGCCATCCTGTCCTCCATGCTCAGCGCGAACGCCCTGGCCGTGATTCCCGCCGCCGTGGATCGCGTGGCGCCAAATGGTCACGTGACCCTCCACCTCACGGAGGAGGCGGAGGATCACTGAGGCTGTTCTCGATTCGGTGAAGATTGACGAGTCGTTCCTGGTGTCGGCCGACGCCATGGGCACCGGCTCTTCCGTCAGGCATTCCGGGGTCCACATCGCTTCGGCCGGAGCCACCTCACCGAACCGGGTCACGAACTGGGGAGAACCCAGATTTCGGCCCAGGGATCCCCAACATGCGGTCGGGATTCCGTGGCGTCCAAGGCTCTGCGCAGGCGTTTCAGCGCGCGGTGTGGCGCCCCGATTCAAGCGACGCCGGGCTCCGCTGGAACAGTGAGGGCGGCCAGTGGCGGCCCGTCTTCGGATCCTTCAAAGTCCGCTTCAGGACGAAGTCGAAGAGCAGCGGGTTCTGCTGCCAGATCTCGTTGAGGGCCTTTCGCTCTGCGGCGCTGAGCATCCCCAACTGCACCAGACGCCGAGTCCAGATGACCAGATCCACGCCGGGCAGGGGGTAGTCGCTGCCATTGAGCAGGCGGCCATCGAACTCCGGTCGCACCAGGAGGGTCTGCAGAGGCGCGGGAAGCCGGTTGATCTGGGTGATGGCGGAGAGGTCCCCGTAGAGCTGTCCCTGGTATGTCGGGTCGCTCATCAGGCGCAAGAAGAGGTCGAAGTTCGCGGCGGTCTTCCCCGGGTGATCCAGGTCCGCGTTGCGCCCCAGGCTGGCGCAGTGGGCCACGATCACCGTGACGCCCAGCGCCAGCGGCCGTCGCAGGCGCAGCGGATTCCCCAGGGCCTGCGCATCCTTCACGGCCACGGCCTTTTCTTCGCCCGCATGGGTGAGCAGCACCACGCCCAGTTCTTTCATGCGCCGGTAGAAGGCGTCGTAGCGGACATCGGCGGGATCGATGTTCTGGGCGTTGGGCAGCCACTTCAGGAGGCGGCCACCCTTGGCGGCGCAGGTTTCGAGTTCCTGGATGGCATCCTTCCCGGCCGGGTGGATGGACATCACGGGGATGAACAGGTCGGGATGACGGGCGGCCGCTTCGAAGACGTAGGCATTGGGCACATGGAATTCCGTGCGGGCGGGATCCGGTGTGCCGTCAGCCGTGTAGGCCTGATCCATGGCCAGCAGGTGCAGTTTTACCGGGCGCGGAAAGGCCCGGGCCCGGGCTGTCAGCACCTCGAGGTAGTCGCGATCAAAGTGCGCCATGCCCCGTACGCCCGTGGCCTTGAGATACAACTGGATCTCCATCCGCTTGAGGGGATGCTTCAGACTCAGCTTCGAGGGGTTCACGAAGGTGCCATCGCCCTCCTGCCCCAGGCCCAGGGCGTGGACATGCACATCGATGAGGGGCAGGGCGGGATCCAGGTCGGCGAAGGCGCGGTCGATGAGGGCCTGGGCGGCGGGCGAGAAGGGCGGAGCCGCGGCGGGTTTGCCTGAGGCGTGTGCGCCGAGGCCCAGGGACACACCGAGCCACAGGAGTAGGGTTCGAGTTTTGGGAAGCAGCATCGAACTGTTTTACCAGCCGCGGGTCGGAATGGCCTGGGTCGATTTGTCCTGACTCAGGGCGTCACCACCACCTGCACGGTCTTGATCACGCTGCCGAAGGGGCCCTCTGCTTCCAGGGTATAGGTCGTGGTGGTGGTGGGATGCACCGTGACGCTGGTGCCCATGACCCAACCCACCTCGGGCGTGATGAACCAGCGTGTGGCGTTGGCGCTGGTCCAGCTGAGAAGGGTGCTGGCCCCGTTGGCAATGCTGGCGGGAGCGGCGGAAAAGGTGGGAATGGTCGGGGCCGTGCCCGCGGGATCGCTGGTGTAGACCGTGCCCATCTGTACGACCTCAAAATCGGAGCCATTGATGCCTGAAAGCGCAGCGAGCTGGTTGTTGTCCCAGCGCTCATCCGGTGCGCCGGAGATGTACCAGGCGCGGCCGTTGTCGGCCAGGATCAGGCCGTAGCGTTTCATGGCCGTCAGCACGATGCGGGCCTGCAGGGGATAGGTGCTGATGTCCACGGCGGCCTTCAGGCGCACGCGCAGGCCCATGGGCGGCGCGCTGGCGCTGCTGCTGCTGCCGGCCATGTGGGTGGCGGGCAGTACGTAGGCTTTTCGGGAGGTGGGCACGGTGAAGCGCAGGGCATGGGTGATGGCCCCGGCGGCCACCTCGTCGTAGCGGGCCAGGCCGGGAAAGATGGGCAGGCCCGCCGCATCGGCGCTGGTCCAGCCGTAGGGGCGGAGCGCGTTGGCTTTCAAATCCCAGATGGCGGTGGAATCCGCGGTCCAGCCGCCGTTGGTCTGGAGGTGGGCCTTGTAGAGCTCGTAGAGCACGCAGGTGTCGCGGTCCATGACCAGCACATGGCGGTCGCCGGAAGACGCATTGCCGCCTTCTACGGGCGCACTGGCGGGGATGGGCATGGGGCCGGGATCGCATTCAGTGGGGTAGCCGGATGGCGCGATGGCCACGGGTACCTTCGCCTGGTTGGAGGACGAAACCACCGAATAGGGGATGCCGATGGGCGCGCCCTGCCAGAGGCCCGCGCCGAAATCCGGGTGCAGCCCCGTGCCCCCGCCGATGAAGCTGATGATGGCGGCGCTGTTGGGATCCACGGGATCGCCGGACACGTCGCGATTCCAGGCGTTGTCGCCGGGGAAGCAGGTGAAGCCGTTGAGGCTGGCGCCGACACCCGCGCTCGCGCCATTGCAAGCGCCGGCGGGTGGCTGCACGGATACGGTCACCGGCGCCTGGGCAGACTTGGTGGCATCCGCCACGCTGGTGGCCTGCACATGGAAACTGCCCGCCGTGCCCGGCGCGGTGTAGAGCCCCGCTGCGTTGATGCTGCCGCCCGATGCTTCCACCACCTTCCAGGTCACGGCCTGGTTTGATGTGCCGCTCAGGGTGGCCGCGAAGGCCTGGGTGCCCCCGGTCCAGACACTGGCGCCCGAGGGTGAGATCGTGACACTGATCACCTGCGGTGTGGGGGGAGTGCCCTTGCCGCCGCCGCAGGAGAGGGTCAGGACCAATGTTGTGATGATCAGCAGGCTCAACCCGCGCATGGATCCTCCTCTGGACATCGCCTGAGTCCATGAGTGTCCTGGATCACTGGCGCCTGTCAATTAGGCCGGAAGGCCTAGGCCCCATGGCACACTAAGCGGACCCAGAGGTAGCCATGACGACAGGACCATCGTTCCGCGAGAAGTACACCTTCCCAGCCACGTTCTGGAACGCGAACTTCACGGAGCTCTTCGAGCGGGCGGCCTATTACTCCATGGCCAGCTTCATCGTCATCTACCTGGGGCGCCTGGGCCTGGGTGACTACTGGCCCAGCACCCTCAACAGCATGCTGTGGTTCCTGGTCTACTTCCTGCCCATCCTCAGTGGCACCATCGCCGATCAGATCGGCTTCCGCCGCAGCCTGCTCATGGCCTGCGTGTTGTTGGTGGGTGGCTACTTCCTCATGGGCTATCCGGTGTGGTTCGGCGGGCAGACGCTGGCCCCGCAGGCGGGCAAGGAGGTCACGGCGGGCCTGGGCGTCATGGTGCCCGTGGCGGCGGCCATCCTGCTCATTGGCATCGGCGCCTCCTTCGTGAAGCCGTGCATCGCGGGTACCGTGCAACGCTCGCATCTGGGCAAGGCCACCTTGGCCTTCGGCATCTTTTACACTGTGATCAACATCGGCAGCGTGTTCGGCCGCCTCACGGCCTTCTTCGTGCGCACCAAGCTCGGCAAGCTGGACACCATTTTCATCGTGTCCATGGTCGCTTCCGTGCTGGCCTTCCTGGTGGTGCTGCTGCTCTATCGCGATCCTGAAACCGCCGTGGATCCCGACAAGCCCAAGCGCAGCATCGCGGATATTTTCTTTGGCATGTTCAAGGTGCTGCGCAACGGCCGCTTCGCATTGTTCCTGGTGGTGAGCAGCGGCTTCTACTTCATCTACAACCAGGTGTACAACGTGCTGCCGCTCTATGTGTCCAAGACGGTGGAGCTGAGCCCGCGGATGGATCTCTACACCATGGCCAATCCGCTCACCATCGTGCTGTTCCAGTTGCTCATCACGAAAACCTTCGGCAAGCTGCCGCCCATCAAATCCATCGTCGTGGGCACGGTCATCATCGGTCTGGCCATGCTCATCAATGTGGTGCCGCTCTACATGGCGGGGGGCGTGACCTTGCGCGTCTGGCTGCCCCTGGGCAGCCTCTTCGTGGTGATGACCGTGGCGCTCATCGCCTTTGGCGAGCTGTTCGCCGCGGCGCGCCTCTACGAGTACATCGGTTCTCTGGCGCCCAAGGGCCAGGAGGGCCTCTTTCTGGGCTACGCCAACCTGCCCTTGGCCATCGGCAGTCTGGTGGGCGGCCCTGCCGGGGCCTTCCTCTTCAACAAGGTCATGTGCGCCGATGCCGTGAAGCTGCCCAGCGGCCTGCTGCAGCTCGACCCCAAGGCCGCCGCCACCGGCTGGATCATCCTCACCCTCTTCGGCCTGGGCAGCGCCCTCAGCTTGTGGTTCTACAACCGCTGGCTGCAGAAGCAGGCTTAGGTATTTCCGAAAAGGAGATGAGCCACAGATGAACACGGATGAACACAGATAAGGATTAGGTAGGCCTTTCATCCGTGTTGATCTGTGTTCATCCGTGGCAAATCGATTCTTTGCTGTTCAGATCACGCCGCGCCGCTGCTGGTCGCGCTCGATGGAGCGAAACAGCGCGGTGAAGTTGCCTTCGCCGAAGCCCAGGTCGTTTTCGCGCTGGATGATCTCGATGAAGATGGGGCCGATGATGTTCTTGGTGAAGATCTGCAGCAGGTAGCCGTGCTCGTTGCCATCCACCAGCACCTTGTGGGCCTCGATGCGCTTGGGATCCTCGCGCACGCCGGGCACGCGCTGGAACACTTCGGCGTAGTAGTCGGCATCGATGTCGAGGGTCTCGATGGGGGTTCCCTGCATGGCGTCCAGCGAGGCCAGGATGTCGCGGGTGGAAAACGCCAGGTGCTGCACGCCGGGACCGTCGTATTCGCGCAGGTACTCGGCGATCTGATCCTTGTCGGACTTGGGCTGGTTGATGGGGATGCAGAAGCTGCCATCGGGGCTGCGCAGGGCGTAGGACGTGAGCCCGGTCTTCATGCCCTTGATATCGAAGTAGCGCACTTCGAAAAAGCCGAAGACGCTTTTGTAGAAATCGGCCCACTGCTCCATGGTGCCGGGCGGCACGTTGTTGGTGAGGTGGTCCACCGTGAGGAAGCCCTTGTCGGGCTGGATGAGCGGCTCGGCGTGGGCCACGAAGTCGGTGTCGTAGATGGAGCCCTTGGCGCCGAAGTGGTCGATGAAGTAGATGAGGCTGTCGCCGATGCCATAGATGGCGGGGTAGGGCAGATCCTTGCCTTCGGCGGGCCGGGCGCCACGGCGCAGGGCTTCCGTGAAGGCAAAGGCGGCGTCATCCACGCGCCAGCCCATGCTGGAGATGGCGGGGCCGTGCGCTTGCGCGAAGGCGCGGGAGAAGCCCGACTGCTCATCGTTGATGAGGAAGGTGATGTCGTTCTGCTGGTAGCAGGCGATGCGCTTCGAAGCGTGCTGCTTCGTGCGCGAAAAACCAAAGGCCAGAAAGAGGCGCTCCAGATCCGAGGTGCTGGGGCCGCAGAACTCGGTGAAGTCGATGCCGCGCAGGCCGAGGGGATTGGGATGGATCGTCATAAAGCCTCCTCTTACATCCAGCTCTTCCAGTAGTCCGCCATGGCGACGCTGCGGCCGGCCTCGGTGAGCTGGAGGGGGTTGCGGGTGTCGATCATCACGGCCTTTTCGTTGGTGAAGGTCTTGGTTTTGGACGCCTCGATGGCCTTGGGGTGGGGTCCGTGGTGGATGCCCTGGGCATGGAAGGTCACCATGCCGGGCTCGATGCCGGCGCGGCTGAAGAACTCGCCATCGTGGTAGAAGAGCACTTCGTCGAAGTCGATGTTGCTGTGGAAGAAGGGCACCTTCATGGCGCCGGGGTCGCCGTTCTCCAGGCTGCGGGGCAGGAAGGAGCAGATGACGGCGTCGCGCATGATCCAGGTGGAGTGCGCGGAGGGCGGCAAATGGTAGCGCTCGCTCATGACGGGGCGGATGTCGCGGATGTTGAGCTGCCAGACCGTGAGGTCGCCCTTCCAGCCCACGGTGTTGATGGGGTTGAAGGGGTAGGTGACCGTGGTGATCTTGTTCAGCCGCTTGATCTCCAGCTGATAGGGGCCGCCCTCGTGGGGGGCGGGCGAGGGCGTCTTGATCACGTCGGTGTCGAAGAGCGCGTGGCGGCCCAGCATGCCCCGGTCGGGGATGCTCACCTCGCTGAAGGCCTCCACGATCAGCAGCGACGTGCTGGCACTGGGGGAGTAGCGATACACGGTGCCGCGGGGGATCACGAGGTAGTCGCCCACCTCGTAGGTCAGCGGGCCAAAGTCGGTTTCCAGCTGGCCCGCGCCCTTGTGGACGAAGTGGACCTCGTCGCCATCGGCGTTGCGCACGTAGCTGGGCATGGGCTCGGTGAGGGTGGTGAGGGCGATGACGATGTCCTGGTTCTCCAGGAAGGCCACGCGGCCCTGCCAGTAGCTGCCCTGGCCGAGACCCGCCAGCTCCATCACCTTCAGGGCCTCGGGGCGCAGGTCACCCTCGATGGTCGTCCAGCCCACGGGGGGCTGGCTGCGGTAGAGGTGGCTGGTGCGGCCGAAGAAGCCGTTGCGGGCATATTCCTCTTCGTAGAGGCCCTCGGGCACATCCACGTGTGCCTGCAGGGTGGTCGGGCCTTTGCGGAACGTCATGGTGGGAACTCCCAGGCTGATCGATCGGGTGTGATCCAGGGTGAAAGGGAAGAATGGTCAAAAATAGAACAAGATTTGGGTGATCATGATCAAAAAGGGAGATGGACTTTGAGCCTCGATCTGGATGCCCTGCGGGCCCTCGAAGCGGTGGTGAAGGAGGGCGGTTTCGCCAAGGCGGCCCTGGCCCTGAACAAGGCCCAAAGCGCCGTCAGCTACCAGGTGCGCAAGCTGGAGCAAAGCCTGGGCGTGGCCTTGCTGGATCGCAGCGCCTACCGCGCCACGCTGACGCCCGCAGGCGAGACCATCCTGGCGGAAGGCCAGCGCATCCTCACCCGCACCCGCCACCTGGAAGATCTCGCCCACCAGTTCGCCAGCGGTTGGGAACCCCGGCTGGCCCTGGTCATCGATGGCATCCTGCCCCTGGAGCCCATCATGACGGCCCTCAAGCGCATCGCCGATGATCAGGTGCCCACGCGCATCCAGGTGAAGGTGGAGTTCCTGCGGGGCGTGCAGTACCGCTTCGACAAAGAGGAAGCGGACCTCATGCTGGTGAAAGACTACGAACCCAGCCCCGGCCTGCTGGCCAAGGCCCTGCCGGAGGTGGAGTGCGTGCTGTGCGCCGCACCGGGCCATCCGCTGGCGAAGGGCAAAATCCAGCTCACGGACCTGCAACGCTACGTGGAGTTGTCGGTCCAGGATTCCTCCGACCACGGCGACGATCGCCACATGTTCGGCGGCGAGCGGGTCTTCTACCTGTCGGGCTTCATGCTGAAGAAGCAGGCCCTGCTCATGGGCCTGGGCTTTGGCTGGATGCCGCTCTATCTGGTGGAGGGGGAACTGACGGCCAAGCAGTTGGTGGAAGTGAAATACGCGGGCGGTTCCCGCTACCGCTTCACGCCGCATCTGGTAACCCGCCGAGACCGCCCCCTGGGCCGCACGGGAAAACTGCTGGCGGACCACCTCAGCCAGGCCATCACGGAGACCGTGGGGTGAGCGGGATGAGAAAAGCTCCTGAGCCACGGATGAACACAGATGAACGCAGATAAAAGCCGCCCTTCTTCATCCGTGTTCATCCGTGTTTATCTGTGGCCAAACCATTTTCCTCTTCTCGCGGCTCCTACTCGTTTCTACTTGCGGCATTGAAACTTTTTTTGGTGATAATGAAACCCCTGAGGTTGTCATGTCGAAGAAGGAAACGCCACTCTTCCCCCTGCGCAAGGGCCTGCACACGCGCCAGGCCCACGTGAACCTGCCCGAAGGCACCTACGAGGAGGAGCACGCGCGGCAGGGGTTCTTCGGCCGCACCACGCACCTCTACCGCTTGCACCCCGTCACGGACTGGACCCGCATCGAGGGCCCGCTGCGGCCCCACAGTTACGATCTGAATCAATTGTTGGCGGCCGACGGTACGGGCTTGGCCCGGAGCGGAGGCGGGGGAGTGGGGGTGGGCGCGCAAGCGCGGGACCCCCGCATAGAACCAGCCATCCGCGCCTCCATGTTCGGGTCCACCGAAGCGGCCTTTGCGCCCATCTGCATTCTGCACAACAGTGATGTGGCGCTGCACTGGGTGGCGCCCGGGACCATGGACTTCTTCTACCGCAACGCCGATGGCGACGATGTTTACTACATCCACGCAGGCAGCGGGAAGCTGGAGACCACCTTCGGCGCGCTCACCTACGCCACCGGCGACTACCTGGTGATTCCCCGCGGCACCACCTACCGCTTCCTGCCGGATGCAGCCACCGCCGAAGGCGGACCAGACAATGCCCAGCGCTACCTGCTCATTGAAAGCTTCAGCGAGGTCAGCATCCCCGACCGCAATCAGCTGGGGCCCAACGCCATCTTCGATCCCGCCATGATCGACACGCCGGAGCTGGAAGCCTACGACGCGTCGCCGCTGGATGGGCCCAGAGAGTGGGCCGTCCACATCAAGCGCCAGAACGAGATCACCAAGGTCTACTACCCCTTCAATCCCCTGGACGTGGTGGGCTGGAAGGGGGACCTCACGGTGTGGCGCATCAACGTGAAGGACATCCGGCCGGTGCTCAGCGCGCGGTACCATCTGCCGCCCTCGGCGCACTCCACTTTCATCGCCCACAACTTCGTCATCTGCTCGTTTCTGCCCCGGCCTTTCGAGGAGGAGGAAGGCGCCATGCGCGTGCCCTTCTTCCACTCCAACATCGACTACGACGAGGTGCTGTTCTACAGCGCGGGGCACTTCTTCTCAAGGGATGGCATCGGCGCGGGCATGGTCACCTGGCATCCCCAGGGCATCCACCACGGGCCCCACCCCAAGGCCATTCCGCTGAGCAAGACCAAGGAACGAACGGACGAAGTGGCCGTCATGGTGGATACCTACCGGCCTCTGAAAGCCACGCCCGCCGCGGGGCTCGTGGAGAACCTGAACTATTGGGCCAGTTGGAAGTAGACATCTTTCACGGAGGTCAGCCATGAAATGGACCGTCATCATCGTGCGCAGCCTGATGGGCTTGCTCTTCCTCTTCGCGTCCATCACGTTTCTCTTCAAGCTCTTCACGCCGCCCCCTCTCACCGGTGCCATGAAGACCTTCAATGATGGCCTCATGGCCTCGGTCTATTTGATGCCCACTGTGAAGGTCATCGAGTTGCTCTGTGGCCTGGCCTTCCTGTCCGGGCGCTTCGTGCCCCTGGCCACGGTCCTCATCGCGCCGATCATCGTGAACATCTTCGGAGTGCATCTCTTCCTGGGGCATGAGGGACTGCCCCTGGCCATTTTCCTCGTGCTGGCCAACGGCCTCCTCGCCTACCACCATCGGGAGAGCTACAAGCCCCTGTTCAGGATGGTTTGAACCGCCTCTCGATCGAGACACCCGGAGCCGCAAGAACCCTCGTTCCGCCCAGGTGCTGGGAACTCCTGTAGGTGGAGGCGACCGGCATTACCGTCGATGCTTGCTGGAACGAGGGTGGCCAATGCCCAGATAACGGTGCAGGAACATGGCGAGATCCATGTACATGATCCGAAAGGGTCCGTGATGTCTGCGCCGATCAATGCCGTGATTGCTGGCCATGCCGCCCCCTAACCCTGGAGTGTTCAAGAATGTGCTCGGAATGGCGTTGTTGCGCAAGTGGATTCAGAAAAAAACAGCAATCAATATCATTTGTGCGTTTAAAAAGCCGGGACTGCGGAGGCCAAATCCCCGAGCTTTGTTAGGCTGGTGCTGGAGATACGCATGGAACGGATGGCAGACATGGCAGGGATGATTCAGGCGCCGGAGTGGCTGAAGGCCTTCCACGGCTGGATGCAAAGTACCGGGTGGTCCCGCCTGGCGCATCTGGTGCTGGTGGCGTTTGCCTGCGCGGCCATTCTCGGCGCGGTGAAGCTGGTCTCCCGGGCCGTCCGCCGGGCGGTGGATGATGGCAACGATGACGTGACCTCCGAAGCCGAACGCCGGGCCGAGACCCTGGGCTCTGTACTCACCAATGCCGCCTGGGTGGTGGTGGTGGCCTTCTTCCTGTTGATGACGTTGCAGGAATTCGGCGTGAACATCGGGCCCCTGGTGGCGGGCGCGGGGGTGGCGGGCGTGGCCCTGGGCTTCGGTGCGCAAAGCCTGGTGAAGGATGTCATCAGCGGCTTCTTCCTGCTCATGGAGAACCAGTTCGGCGTGGGCGACATCATCAGCATCGACGACAAGCACACCGGCACCGTGGAGCGCATGACCCTGCGCATCACCCAGCTGCGTGATTCCGAAGGCCGCGCCCACTTCGTGCCCAACGGCTCCATCGTTCGGGTGGTGGTGTTGTCGAAGGATTTCGCCCGGGCGCTGGTGGATGTGGAAGTGGGCTACGGCTCGGAGCCGGATCAGGTCTTCGCGGTACTGCTGGAGGTGGGACGAAAGTTTCATGAAGACAAGCCGGAACTGGCCGTGGAGCCGCTGGAAGTGAAGGGCATCGAAACGCTCAGCCCCAACGGTTTCGTGGTCCGCACCCTCACCAAGACCGCGCCGGGCGGGCAGTGGGACGTGGCGCGGGAGCTGCGCCGCCGCATCCTCCTGGCCTTCCGCGAAGCCGGCATTGAAATTCCCTACGCCCAGCGCGTGGTGCACCACCGCGGCGAGGTTACGGGGGGGCCCCTGGAGTCTGGGGACTGATCCTGTTCCGCTCTCTCTGCTCCTCCCTTTTCCTCCGTTTATTTATGGCTTCTTTGGAAACATGAGCAGGCGTCGCCATGGGCTCCTTGGCTTGGATGAGGCAGCCTCAGCGCACCAACCACGCCCGCGCGATCTTGTCGTCCTTGATCTCGTAGATCACCACGGCCGTGAGCGGGGGGCGCTCCTCGCCGCCGGGCGCGGTGAGCACGCCGGTGATGCGTTCCTGATCGACGACGAAGGCTCCCTGCAGCGTGCGGTGCAGGATCTCGGCGTTGAGTTTGGGATTCGCCTGGAAGCGGCCGGCGTAGAAGGTACGGATGGCCGCCGTGCCTTTGGCAATCAGCGCACCCGTGGCCAGTTCGATGATCTCGGCATCGGCCGCGTAGGTGGCGGCGAAGGCCCCGGCATCGTGGCGATTGTAGGCATCCAGCTGGGCCTGGATGACGGGTTGGGGGGCGAGCGTGTGGGTCATGACGGCGGCCTGCGTGGGAGGGGGAAGGGGCGGCAGCATGGGAGTCTTCAGCGGATGCCCACGTGGCCGCGCACGGAGTCGATGAGCTTGGCGGAGTCGTAGCCGAGGCCATCCTTGAAGACCGTCACGACGTTCTGGAGATCCTCGATTTTCTGCGAGGGATCGCCCTTCACCACCACCAGGTCCGCCTGCTTGCCCGGCGCCAGGGTTCCGATCTGGTCGAGACGGCCCAGGAAGGCAGCACCGTTGGCGGTGGCGATGTGGATGGCTTCGATGGGCGTGAAGCCCGCCTCCACCAGCAGCTCCAGTTCCCGCTGATCGCCAAAGCCCGGCAGCACACCGCCCATGCCCGTGGGATCGGGGCCGGCCAGCAGCAGTCCACCGGCTTTGACGAAGGCCCGCTCGAAGGCCATCTCCTTCTTGAGCAGCTGCTCAGGCATGCTGTTGGGCACGACGCGGACCTTGGCCCGGGCGGCCAGGTAGCTGGCCTTGGATTCGGCGGACATGGCCGCCAGCGTGCGGGGCTGCAAGGGCGGGCGCCCCGGCACCATCATCTCGAAGACGGGCAGAGTCGAAGTGATGGCCACCTTCTTCGCCACCAAGTCGTGGATGAGCTTCTGGACTTCAGCGCCCTCGAGATCCACCTTGAGCCAAGCGCCCCAGGAGGTGGCCACGGGCGGACAGACATCCATCTGCTTGCCGGGACTGAATTCTGTGTCGGTGTAGACAGGGCCGTGCTCGAAGTTGTCGATGCCCAGGGCCATGGCCTCAGGCCAGGTCACGGAACCCAAGTGGCCGGTCACCTTCAGGCCCCGCGCATGGGCCGCCTGGATGGCGGCGCCGAGTTCGGCGCGGGTGATGTTCATGTAGGCCTTGAAGGATGTGACGCCGGACTCCACCCAGAAATCCACGAAGCGCTTGGCATCCTCTGGCCCGCGCAGGGCGTGCATCTGGGGCGTCATGGGCTCCAGGCCTTCGAGGTAGGGGCCCGTGGCTTCCATCTTGGGACCGGGCATGAGGCCTGCGTCGATCTGCCGTTTGATGTTGAGGTCGGTGTAGGGTTCCAGGCTGCCCGTGGTGCGGATGGTGGTGACACCGCAGGCCAGGTACATGCGGGGCGCGGAGTAGGCGATTTCGCCGAAGAGTCGCCCTGGTGCCAAGGCCGCGCCCTTTTCATCGCTGTGGATGGAGTGCGTGTAGAAGAGGTGGTTGTGCATGCCCACCAGGCCCGGCAGCACCGTGTGGCCCGCGAGATCCAGCACCTGGGCCTCTTTGGGCACCGTGATGGCGGAAGCCGCACCCATCTTTTCGATGCGTCCCCCGCGCAGGATCAGCGTCTGATCTTCGCGGGCCGGTGCGCCGGTGCCGTCCACCACACGCACATGCGTGAGCGCCACCACGGGCGCGTCGACCTTGACGAAGGAACGCACCTCGGCGGAGAGCGGGGTTTGTGCCGCGCTATGGCCCGCAGCAAGGAGAAGAGCCACAAGGGCGAGGGACTTCATCGGGGGACTCCAGTCGATTCGAGAACGTCAAGAGCGGACAGAACGAGTGCCTGCACGGCGGTCTGGATGCCGCCCTCGCGATCCGGGGCGAAGGCGGAGGAATGCAGAGAGGGCAGGGGTGTGTTCGCTGCCTGGGCCACCTTGAACGTCGCTGCCGACACGGTGCCCGTGCGCAGCAGCACCGAAGGTACGCCCAGCGCCTTGCCCAGCTCGCCGAAATCCTCGGCCACCATGTCGGGGCGGCCTTCGGTCACCTGGGCGGCGCCCAGGTCTCGCGTGAGCCGTGCGGCGAGCTTGCGGGTGAGGGCCGGATCGTTCCAGCAAGCTTCTTGGCCTTCGCTCAGCGCGATCAGCGGTTCCTTGGGGGCACCCGCCGCCAGGGCCTCGGCCTTCGCCATGCGCCGGATGGCGTCGATGAGTTGCTGGCGCACCACCGGCCCGTAGCTGCGGAGGGTGAGCTGCAGATGAACCTCGTCGGGGATGATGTTGGGGCGGGTGCCGCCGTGGATGGAACCCACGGTGAGCACGGCGGGTTCCAGCGGATCCTTCTCGCGGCTGATGATGGTCTGGAGGGAGAGCACCAGTTTGGCGGCGAGCACGATGGGATCCACGCTCAGCTCGGGCCGCGCGCCATGGGAACCCCGGCCGAAGACGGTGATGTCGACGGTGTCCACGTTAGCCATGGTGTAGCCCGCCACCCAAGTGACGCGGCCCACGGGCAGGTCGGAGCGGTCATGCACGGCCAGGATGGCGTGGGGTTTGGGAAAGCGGGTGAAGAGGCCATCGGCCACCAGGGCCCGGGCGCCAGCCACGGTCTCCTCGGCAGGCTGGCCCACCATGACCACGGTGCCGTGCCAGCGGTTTTTCAGTGTCGCGAGCAGTGTCGCCGCGCCGGTCCACGCGGCCATGTGCAGGTCGTGGCCGCAGGCGTGCATGACGCCGGGCATGATGCTGGCGTAGGGCAGGCCGGTCTTCTCGAGTACGGGCAGGGCATCCAGTTCCGTGCGCAGCATGACCGTGGGGCCTGTGCCGTTGCGTAGCACACCCACCACGCCGGTGCCGCCCACCCCGGTGGTGACCTCGAAACCCAGCTTCCGAAGCTGTGTCGCCAGAATGGCCGCCGTACGGGTTTCCGCCCCTGAGAGTTCAGGATGACAGTGCAGGTCCTGGTAGAGGGCGTCGAGCTCCGGATAGAGGGCCATGAGGGCGGTGCTGACTTCTTTGGCTAGGGGACTGGGTGCGGGCGACTCCGCCCACAGATGCGTTCCGAGGGCCAGGGGCAGGAGGGCGAGGGTCCTGCAAAGGCGCATGGGAACTCCGGGGGGTGACTGCCACGCTACTGCCCGCTTGTCGGGTCCCGCAAGGGGAATCAGGCTTCGCTCCAACCAGCCCGTTGGTTCTCGGCCAGGGCTCGCTGCCGCTCGGCGTCGTCGGCCTGGCGGGCGTCCCAGGCCGCCAGGCGGGGTCGCATGAGGCGGCGGTACCAGGGGGGCACCAGGGCCACGATGAGCATGCCCATGTAGCCTGCCGGCAGCATGGGCGCGTCGGGCAGGGGGCGCAGCCGCCAGAAGGGCTTGCCGCCTTCGGCGTGATGGTCGCTGTGGCGCGTCAGGTGGTAGAGGATCGTGCTGCTCATCCAGGCGTTGCTGTTCCAGCTGTGGCGGGATTCCACCCGGGTGCCTGGCAGTCGGATCAGGCCGTAGTGTTCCACGAAGTTGATGATTTCCAGGATGGCCTTGCCCCAGAGACCCGCGGCGATAAAGAAGGCCACGGCGCGCCACCCACCCAGGAGGAAGGCCAGCCCTGCCCAGGCAGCGGAGAAGATCCAGCCGCGCAGGAAGCGGTTGTGCTGGCTCCAGGTGGAGTGCCGCTTCCGCGCAAGGCGTTCGCTTTCGAGGCGCCAGGCGCTGCGCAGCTGGCCCCAGGTCGAGCGCAGAATGAAGCCGTAGACCTGCTCGCCGCGCCGGGCGGAAGCGGGATCCTCGAAGGTGGAGACCTTGGCGTGGTGGCCATGCACATGCTCGATGGCGAAGCTCGCATCGAACGTGAGGGCCAGCAACCAGCGACCCCAGATGAGATGCAGGGGTTGTCTTGTGCGATGGACCAGTTCGTGGCCCACGGTGGTGCCGGCGGCGGCGGTGAGAAAGCCACAACTGAGCACGGCGCCGAGCCAGGACCAGGGGCCGCTGGCCGCCCGGGCCGCAGCGAGATCCGGGCCGCCCAGCTTCAGCAGGGCCGCGCCCATCCCCAAGGCATCGCCGCTGCCCGCCATCCACCAGAGGCTGCTGTGCATGGCCAGCAGGATGGGCAGGGTGAGGAAGAGCCAGAGGTTCAGGAGCCAAGGTGAGGAGGCCGACAGGTCTGCGGTTTCATCCGGCCCGAAGGCATCCACCAGGGCCACCAGGCTGCCGCTGAGGAGCAAGGGCGCCCACATCCAGGGCCCGCCCCGGCTGAACCGCCAGGTGGCGGCCAGCAGCAGGAGGGACATGAGCCCGAAGCGGAGGCGCGGCATTGGTCAGGCCTTCAGGCGCAGCCCCACCAGCCGCCAGGCCTCAGCCAGATTGCCCACGGCCAGGGCGCTGCGGATGGCATGTTCGAGGCCGGCCGGGGCCACGGGATCGCCGGGCCTGCGGACCATGGCCGAGAGGTCGGGGAGACCCGGACTGTTCGCGAGGCGCCCGAGGTCGTTGCCGGTGAGGATGCGGCTCTGCTTCAGGGGCTCGGGCAGGGCGTCGAAGCCCAGGGGTTTGCCCGCAGGCTTGGGCACTTCGAACACGGCACCGCCACTGGCGCGGGTGTAGAAGGCCCCGCCGTTGCGCCCCACGAGGTCGAGGGCATTGGGATGGAGGATGCCATCCACGTAGCAGTCCTCCCGCACGTGGAAGGCCACCACTTCACCGATGAGCATGAGGCCCGAGCCGGGGCCGCTCCCCAGTTCCACCACCTGCTGCAGGCGGCACTCCATCTGGAAGGGGCTTTCGCCCACCAGGGCTGGCTTCACATGCAGCGCCGGGATCGGTGTGAGGCCGCACTTGGGGAACTCGTCCACGCCATCGGGCCATTCGGCGCTGGCCACATTCATCTGGTGCAGCATGGCGTAGCTCACGGTGGCGATGACGAATTCCTTCGTGGCCATGGCGTTCAGGTAGGTGTGTTTCACCGTACCGTCGCGGCCGCGCCGATTGGGGGCAAAGGCCACCGTGGGCGGGTTCGAACCGAAGGCATTGAAGAAGCTGAAGGGCGAGAGGTTTCGCACGCCATCCGCGCTGATGGTGCTGGCCAGGGCAATGGGGCGAGGGGCCACCCCCCCGCAAAGCAGGGTGTTGGTCTCAATGGGACTGAGGTTCTCGGGGAGGATGGTGCGGTGGCTCATGGTCTGGCCTCCTGGCGCACCAGGGCGCCGGCCTTCAGGACAAGATGGACACGTTGCAGTGCGGTGATGTCTTTCAGGGGATCTTCGGTCAGGGCGATGAGATCCGCGTGGGCGCCGGGTTCGAGGGTGCCCAGATCCTTCGCGCCCAATAGGTCGGCGGCCACCAGGGTGGCGGACTGGAGGGCCTGCAGGGGCGTCATGCCGCGCTCCACCATGAGGGCCAGTTCCTTGGCTGGATTCTCGGTCCAGGGGAAGGCGCCCGCATCGCTGCCCAGGGCGATCTTCACGCCCTTGGCCAGCCCCTTGTGGAAGGCGGTGGCGAGCATCTCGGGGAACTTCCGACCCAGCGGACCGCGGCCATCAGCCACCCAGATGCCCGCGTAGATGGTGGGGCACCAGAAAGTCCCCTGTTTCACGGCGCGGTCCAGCAGGTCATCGGTGAAACCATCGGCGTGTTCCAGGGTGTCAAAGCCTGCCGTGAGCGCCGCGTCGATGCCATCCCAGCCCTTCACGTGGGCGGAGGTGCGCTTGCCCAGGCGATGGGCTTCCTCCACGAAGGCCTTCAGTTCTTCGGGACGGTAGTTGGTGAGGGAACGCAGGCGGCCATCGGCACCCAGGGTGGTGCCGCGGTCCACGTAGACCTTGATCCAGTCCACGCCGCGCCGAACCTCGTCACGCACGGCCACGCGGATGGCCTCCACGCCATCCACCACGCGCACGCCCGAGGGCAGATCCAGTTCCCAGGCGTAGTTCTGCAGGGGGTAGGTGCCCGTGGCGGAAAAGGCCTTGCCCGCCACGAAGAGCCGGGGGCCCGGCACCACGCCCGCCTCGATGGCCTTCTTGAGATCCACATCGGCGTAGCCTGCGCCTTCGCTGCCCAGATCGCGCAGGGTCGTGAAGCCCCAGTTCAGCGCGGCACGGGCCGACGCCGAGGCGCGCAGGATGCGGTAAGGCACGCTCTCCTTCAGGATCTGGTCCGCGTAATCCTGGCTGAAGCGGTTGCCTTGCAGCAGAACATGGGTGTGGGCCTCGATGAGCCCCGGCATCACCCATTGGTTCGATAGGTCCAGCACCTTCGCACCCTTGGGGGCCTTGGCAGAGATCTCACTCCAGGCGCCCACGGCCGCGATGCGGCCCTCTTTCACCACCAGGCACTGATCCGCCATGACCTTGCCCGTGCGCACATCCAGCAGATGACCCGCATGGATGAGCGAGGGCTCCTGGGCGGAAAGGGCCAGGGAGGCCAAGATGCTGAGAACGTAACGACGGGAAAGGGGCCAGATCATGCCGCCATGATGGTCTAGGTGGAGGCAATGGGCAACGAGGGGAGAGGAGTCGGATTGAAGGAAAGATTGGACAGAATTGGTCGGGAATTGGACGAAAATTGAGTGATAAACCCAAAAATATCAAGCCTCGTCTAATTCATGATTGGACGCCGGACCGGACATCCATCGGGCCGCCTTGGTCTTTCCTTGGGTGTGTATCAGGCCCTTGGCCTTCATTGACTGAAGCAGATCCTTGACGGTGCGTTCTGGAATGCCCGGAAGGACCTGGTGAAGGTCAACAAACTTGGCGCCATGCTCCGACTCTTGAATGTGCTGGAGCAGGAGGGCCCGCTGGGCCGGGCGGTCCAGCCCCTTCAAGCGAGTGTATTTTCCCGCTTCTCCAAGAAGATTCATCAGTCGCCGGGATGGGATGATTTTTCGTCCGACTTTCTCGAGGATGCCTGCGTCCATCAATTGGAGAAGGAATGGCTGCAAGGTTGTTGGAATCGGTTGCTGCCGGTAGGCAAGATCCAGCAGGACCAGATGATCCGTATCGAAACTCTGCATCCGCTCCTGTCCAATGGTCTCAAGGAGGCGAAGGAAACGGGTATCTTGCACTTGACCATCCAGGGTGAGAAAGACCTGGTAGTTGTCCGTTCCGTCGAAACGAGGCCGAGGTTTGGCGCCCCGGATGCAGGATTCCAGGATGCGGTCATAGCCCTGGCCGCTCCTTTCCACAAGACCGCATCTTGAAAGGGCCTCGGCCAGCCTACGATTGCGTGGGGCCTGCTTGAAAAGGATGGTTTCGGGAGTGATGCCTGGGAGGAACCCTCCCGGACTCTCGATGCGGATGCGCTGAGGGTATTGACGGACGAAAACTGAACCCGCCAGGCGATAGTCGCGGTGCGCTACGGCGTTGAGCACCGCCTCGCGGATGGCTCCCTCGTCGAAGGTCGCGACCTGCTTCATATAAAGGCCGTCCTGCCAGGATTGGAGATCATTCCGCTTATTCACAAGTTCCCAGATGGGATCGAGGAACAGAAT
>JAYVRY010000051.1:0-7953 GCA_043775845.1 Acidobacteriota bacterium | reverse complement strand
AGGGCAGCATGATGGTGAGCGTGGCGGCCTGGCTCTTCACGAAGGCGGACACGCAGAACATGGCGATGGCGAAGGTCCAGGGGGCCACCTGCACCATGCTCTTGATGTTGGCGATGAGGTAGCCCTCGTTGGCCTTGATGAAGGTCTCGCTCATCCACGCGATGCCAAATATCGACACCACGGCGATCATGCCCGCGATGAAGACGCTGGAGCGGGCGATATCCGGGGCCTTCACCTTGGTGGCGAAGAGGATGAAGGAACCGAAGGCCAGCATGACGATCTGCACGACCGTGGTCATGGGCACGGGTTTGCCGCCCACCAGGGGCAGGAGGCTGGGCTTGAGGGCGATGAGGATGATGGTGAGCACGCCTGTGAAGAAGAGGCCCACAGAGAGCTTGGCCGTGAAGGGGATCTCCATGCCCAGGGTGGTCACGTTGGCATCCAGGGCCTTGGCGAATTCGGGATCCTTCATCCGCTCGAGGAATTCGGGATCCTCATCGAGTTCCTTGCCACGGTTGAAGCTCCAGGCCGCGGCGGCCAGCACGCCGATGAGGCCCGCAGGCAGGGTGATGCGGATGATGTCGAAGAGGCCCACGGGATGCCCGTTCTTGGCGGCCATGGCCAGGAAGGTGGTGACCGCTGCGGCCACGGGGCTAGCGGTGATGCCCATCTGCGACGCCACGCTCGAGATCGCCATGGGGCGCTCGGGGCGGATGCGGGTCTTCAAGGCCACGTCCGATATCACCGGTAGCAGCGCATACACGGCGTGGCCCGTGCCCACGCAGACCGTGAGGAGGAAGGTGGAAAGCGGCGCCAGGATGGTGACGTATTTCGGATTGGCGCGGAGCACGCGTTCTGTGAGCTGCACCAGGTAGTCGAGGCCACCCGCCACCTGCAGGGTGGCCGAAGCGGTGACCACGGCCAAAATGATGAGCATGACGTCGATGGGCGGCGTTCCCGGGGCCACGCGGAAGCCCAGCACCAGCACGGCGACACCGAGGCCGCCGATGAGGCCCAGGGCCACGCCACCCTTGCGGATGCCGATGAGGATCGCACCCAGGACGAGCACAAATTGGATCCAGAACATGAGTGCGGGGGACATCTTCCACCCTCCTTTGATCCAGGTTTTTTATGGCCTGGGACGAGGAAGCGTACCAGGCTCACAGATGGGGAAGGGGCCGATCGTTTGGTTTTTTTAGTTGTTTAAGGGCGCTATCGCCACCCAGCGGAACAAAAGAATCAGAGGTAGGATGACCTCGTGCTGCACCGCCTGATCTACGCTGACTGGGACGATCCCCCTGAATCCATGGCCTTCGAGGAGCCGTACGAGGTGATCCTGGCCCGGATCAAGGCGCTCCTTCCTGGCATCCTGGCCGGCAAGGAGGAGGCTCTGGCTTCGCCAGCCACCATGCCTCCGGGCTACTGGGAAGACTGCATCGCCCTCTACCTGCTGACCCCGGCCCTGGTGAATATCTCACTCAACTTCAAGGTGTGTGTGGAGCAGGGCCTGCCTCTGCATCCGACCTACTACTTCGAAATCAGTGAAGCCACCCGGTTCAAGGCCACCTATCCGGACCACATGATCCAGTCCACGAACGCCTTCTTCGCCGCTTCCATCGCGACCGCCCGGGCGCTCTATGCCCTCGAACCGGATGCGGTGGAACGGCTGGACCGCTTCATCCGGGACCTGCCAGAAGTCATCTCCGGCTTCATCTACACCAGCACCAAGGACAAATACACCTGGCGTGCTTCGAACCCCGCGAAGATCAAGGATCTGGCGGATTACATCCAGAAACATGTGTCGCCGACCCTGATCGTGGGCGCCGCGCACGGCTCCATTCTCTCGGGCCTCATCCTCGCGAACATGCTGAACGCCCCCCTCTATTTCATCCGGTTCTCCATGTTCAAGCGCAATGACACCGCCCCCATCATCGCGCCCAGCGACCTAGCCTTCCTGGAGCCCTTCAGGGCAGGCCCCGCGCTGCTCTTCGACGAGGATGTCGCCAAGGGCACCACGCTCACCAAGTTCTCGGCCACGCTCCAACCCTTCTTTCAGGAGTCCTACACGGCCAGCGTGCTGAGGCACGCCCTGTCGCCGTGCAAGCCCGATTTCGTAGGCCGTTCCTGGCACGACTGACGCATCGACCTGGGCTGCACAGAGGGGGCTGGCACGTTAGGATGACCCCTTCTGGATGCCGACCTTGAGCCCACTTCCTTTCCATTTGGTGACCCTCACCCACCCCGAGTGGGAGCAGGCTCTGCGCTGCGCCAAGCGCCTGGGGGACGACGCCCTGCCGGAGCTGCGGCTGGATCTGTTTCCGGATCTGGATCCCGAAGCCATGGTGGATGCCCTGAAGCGGCGCTGCCTGGTGACCTGCCGAAGGGTGTCCGAAGGGGGCCGGTGGCCTGACGAGGAAGAGGCCGGGCGCATGGCCGCCCTCTTCAAGGCCCTCAAGGGAAAGCCCCAGTGGCTGGACCTGGAGTGGGACCTGCCCATTCCGCCGGAGATCCAGGCCGCACGAACCTACCTGCGCCTGCTGCGCTCCATCCATGTGGCGCCGGGCGTGTTCGACCTGTCGGAGCGCCTGCAGAACCTGCCCCAGGGCGATGCCTTCAAGTGGGTGGGCTGGGCTGGGCGCTTGGGGGATAACGGGCGCCTGCGCGCACCGCTGGCCTGGGCCCGGGACCATGGTCTTCGCCTGTCGGCCTTCCTCATGGGGCCCAAAGGTCTGCCCA
This sequence comes from Acidobacteriota bacterium, assembly GCA_043775845.1. GTDB lineage: Bacteria > Acidobacteriota > Holophagae > Holophagales > Holophagaceae > Geothrix. The sequence continues at coordinate 5,217 of JAYVRY010000051.1, read as the reverse complement.
GCCGGGCCCTGCAGGCCGTATGGGGCGGGGCCTTCACCTATGCCGCCCCCGACGATGGTCCGGCGGCTGCGCCCGGACAACTCCCGCTCTCGACCCTGCGCGCCTGGCGCAGCGCCAAGCTGCACCCGGGCCATGGACTCTGCGGCGTCATGGGCGATCCCGTGCTGCACTCGCGGGGACCGGCCTTCCACAACCTGCGCTTCCAGGCTGCCTTCAAGGATCTGCTCTACCTGCCCCTGGTGTGTGGCGAAGCTGCAGAGGCCGTGGAAGCGCTTGAATCCCTGGATATTTTAGGCCTGAGCATCACCGCGCCTTTGAAGCTCTCACTGCCTGAGGCCTTGGGTCTGCAGGGCCCCCTGAACACGCTCTGGCGGCGCGCGCCCGGAGAGCCCTGGCAGGGCGCCAACACCGATGCCGAGGCCTTGGCGCATTCCCTCACGGGGCTCACCCCCGGTCCTGTTCTCCTGCTGGGAGAGGGCGGGGTGGCCCGCACCAGCCGAGAGGTCCTGGAAGCTGCGGGGCGATCGGTGCTGCAGGTGTCCCGGCGCTCACCCATCGCAGCCGGGACCCTGGCGGCCTGCGCGCCTGTGGGTCTGGTGCAGGCCACCAGCCTGGGCATGGCCGCCGAGGATCTCGCGCCTTTCCCAGAGCTGCTGGAGGCTGCCCGACCCAGTGCCCGCTGGGCCGTGGAGTGGATCTACAAGGAAGACACCGCCTTCGCCCTGTGGGCCAGGGAGGCCGGCCTCGAACTGGTCGCTGGCGAAGCTCTTTTCGAGGCCCAGGCCCAGGCGCAGAGTCGGCGCTTTGTGGAAGGGTGTGGCGGGTAGGTTCCTCGCAAGGTCACACCCTGCGGGTCGCAGAAGGCCCAGAAGTCCGCAGGGGATGCGGAAAGGGCCTGGCCTTCTTCAGAAAGAGGCTCGCTCTGCGTTCTGAAATAAGGGCACAGGAGGCTACTGCCTTTTTCGGTGGCTTCCGGCCTTTTCCGTGTCTTCCGCGACCAGCGCTTTTCTCGTGGCCTCAACCTGCATTTCTCCCCATCCGCTGCTACCGTTCCATTCATGGACCTCCTGCTGGTCGAGGACAAGGACAGCTTCCGGCGCCTGCTCAGTCAGGCTCTGGTGGGCTCGGTGTGGCAGGTGATGGCCGTGGCAGATCCGCAGGAGGCGTTGCAGGCGCTGGAGGCCCAACCCTTCCATGTGCTGGTGACGGACTTGCGACTGCCGGGCATGAGCGGCATCGAGTTGATTCGTCGCGCGCGGCGGCTGCGCCCGAACCTTCGGGTGGTGCTCATGTCGGCCTACGGCGAACCCAAGGACATCGTGGAGGCCATGCGGCTGGGAGCGGATGACTTCCTGCCCAAGCCCTTCGACCTCGATGCCTTCCAGGCCCTGCTGGACCGCCTGCGGGCCCTGGTGGGGGCACCCCCGCCGGATCCGGCCGAGCCCTGGGTGGCCCACAGTCCTGCCATGCAGGCCCTCGATGGGGCCCTGCGCCAGGCGGCGGCCTCCACCTTGTCCGTGGTGTTCCGGGGGGCATTCGGTTCCGGGCGGGAGCGCTGTGCCCGCCGCCTGCACGTGCTCCGGCATCCAGCGGCGCCCTACCTGAGTCTGCCCGCCAGCACCCTGGGGCCCGAGGGTCCCGATCTTCGGACCCTCCAGCTGCTGGAAGGCGGCACCCTCTTCCTGGGCGGGCTGGAGCACCTGTCGCTGGCCGCGGCCGGGCCCCTCGCCCGGGCCATGGACAGTGATGTGGGCGGCCGCCTCGCCTGGATGGGGAGCGTGGACGAGGCCGGGGGTCTCGCCCCGGAAATCGCCCAGCGCCTGGGCTCCCTCGAGCTGCGCGTGCCGACCCTGCGCGAGCGCCGCGAGGATCTGCTGGCGCTCACCCGTCTGCTGCTGGATCAGGCCGCCCGGCGGGAAGGGCGGTCGGCCCCCTGGCTGGAACGCCGCGCGGAACAGCAGCTGCTCGGGCACCCTTGGCCCGGCAATGTGCGGGAACTGGAAGTCCTGGTGGGGCGGACCGTCCTCTATGCCCAGGGGCAGGCCATCCGCGGCTTCCCCGATCTTGGTCTTGGGCTGGCCGCGCCCCTCAGTCTGCCGTGGCCAGAGCCCGGCGCCCTGGAGGGCATGCTGAAGGGCGTGGCCCATGCTGCCGAAGCCCAGCTCCTGCAGCGGGCCCTGGGCGAAGCCGCCGGAGATTTGCCCCGAGCCGCGGAAGCCCTGGGCCTCACGGTGCGGACCCTGGCCCAGCGCTTGCGGGATCATGGCATTCCTCTGGAAGATAGAGGCTCCACCTCCGCGAGTCCGAAGGCCGAGCGGGAGGAGCGTGCGATACACGCTCCGATAGCTGGAGAGAGCACGCTTCCCCGGAAGGCCCCATGACCCAGGTCCCACCTGTCCTCGTCCCCCCGGTCCGCAGCCCGGAAGGGATTCGTCCGGCCGCTCGGGCGGGCTTGGCGGCGCTCCAGGCCGTGGTGGTGGGCAAGGAGGCCCAGGTGCGGCGGGCCTTCGCGGCCATGCTGGCCGGTGGCCACGTGCTGTTGGAGGATCTGCCGGGCGTGGGCAAGACCACCCTGGCCAAGGGCCTGTCACGCATTCTCGGGGGCTCCTTCCAGCGGGTGCAGGGCACCAATGATTTGCTGCCCTCGGACCTGTTGGGCGTGCACCTTTGGGATGCGAAGGAACAAAGCTTCCGCTTCCAGCCGGGGCCGGTGTTTTGCCACGTGCTGCTCCTGGATGAGCTGAACCGCATCGGCCCCAAGACCCAAAGCGCCATGCTCGAGGCCATGGTGGAAGGCCAGGTCACCCTGGACCGCAGCACCCACAGATTGCCCGAGCCCTTCTTTGTCATCGCCACCCAGAATCCGCTGGATCACGCAGGCACCTTCCCTCTTCCGGAAAGCCAGCTGGATCGGTTCTCATGCACCATCCATCTGGGCTACCCCGACCGGGCTGCGGAGCGACTCATCCTCACGGGAGCAGCCGGGGCCGATCGGCTGGACACGTTGTCGCCCGTGCTGGATCTCGAGGGCTGGCGCCAGGCCCGGGCCGCCGTGCGCGGCGTGAACGTATCGGAGGCCGTGCTGGATTATGTGGAACGCATGGTGGAGCGCATCCGCAGCGGCGGGGGCTTCTGCTCCACCCGGGCCGCCAAACACTGGCTGGGGTTGTCCCAGGCCGAAGCCTGGCTCGGGGGTCGGGACTTCATCACGCCTGATGACCTGCAGGACACCCTCGCCGACACCATGGCCCACCGGGGCAGTCTCGATGATCGGCGCCTGAACCGCGGCGAACGGCGTGAGCAATTGGCCCGCCTGCTGAAGGACCTGCCAGTGGGATGGGCCGGAGGATGAGACAGGATGAATCCGTCGGTCAGCTGCTGCGGGAGGCTCGGGAAGCGCAGGGGCTTTCTCGGGAAGCACTGGCGACCGAACTGAAGCTTCCCCTTCGCCACCTCGAAGCCATCGAGGCCGATGACTGGCCCGCGCTTCCCCCGGGTCGCCCGAGGCCTTTGGCTCGCCAGCTGGCAGAGCGCCTGAGCGTGGATCTCGAATACCACACGGGTGCCTTTCAGATTGTGCCAGGTGTCCAGGAATTGGATCCTCCGGATCCCAGGCAGGAGCGTCTCGAACGGGTGGTCATGGGGGTCCTTACGGCGGCTTCGGTGCTGGTGGTGCTCTGGCTGGTGGTGCCTGGGCCCAGCTTGGGACGCAAGCCCCCGCCCAGTGATCTCGCCCTGCTCACCAAGCGCACGCTGCCGCCCCCCCCGGCACCCACGGCCTCGCCCTATCCCGTGCTGGGCGAGCTGCTGCCCGAGGCGCCCCTGAATGAACAGGGAGCACTGGTGAGTCTGCGGGCCATGGACACCTGCGACGTGAAAATCGAACCTCAGCCGGATCTGGGTGGTCCCCCGCAGGCGCGCACGCTGCGGGTTTCGGAGCCATGGCGCCTGCGCGTGAAGGGGCCGTTTACGCTTCAGCTCGACAATGCCGGGGTGGTGAACGTGGAGGTGGCGGGACGGCGCATTGCCCACGGACAAAGCGTTGGTGAGCCTTGGTCCGGACAGTTCGATGGCAACGGCCAATGGCTCAAGCCCCGGCCGCCCGACCTGCCCGAAGGGGCACCGGTGCCCGACGATGACGCAGCCGAAGGTGGAATCAAGCCATGACCATGCACCCCATTGTTGACCGGTACCTCAAGGGTGGGCTGCCCGAGCCCATGGCCATGGCCCTGGTGGGTGGCAGCCTGCCGGTGCCCACCAAGGATCTGCTCCAGGCCCTGGCCCATGCCTCATTGACGGAAACGCAATACACCCAACGCGCGTTGGATTTCTTCGCGACCATGCCCGAATCCCTGATTGCCGGTGTGGTCTCCGAACCCCTCGACCCCCCGACGCCCCTGCAGCTGGTGCTCTGCCACCGCAAGGAACCCGCGCTGCTGGAGACGGCGCTGCTCAACCCATCGCTGACCGCCAAGATCGTGGAAGCCTCCGTACCAAGCCTGCCGGGTTCTGTGCTCGAAATCGTGCTGAACAACCAGGTGCTCTGGATGGAGTGCCACCGGATTCTGGATCTCCTCGAAGAGCATCCCGAGGGCGAGTACGTCATCAAGCGGCGCGTCAACGAGTTCCGTTTCGACGTCCTGCGGCTGATTCCCGAGGAAGTGAAAAAGCAGCGCCTCGAGATCATCGATGAGGTGGAGGCGGGCCACCTGGATCGCGCCTGGTCCGAGCTGCCCCTGCCCAAGGAGAAATCGAAAGAGGAAGCCGAGGCCGAGGTCGAATCCGAAGACGTGGCAGCGGAACGACGCCTGCTGGCGGACAAACCACTGCTCGATGACGAAGGCAACGAGATCACCCTCACGCTCACCCAGCGGGTGATGAAACTCCGCACCAACCAAAAGATCATGCTGGCCATCAAGGGGGGCAAGGAAGAGCGCGCCCTCCTCATCCGCGAGTCCAACCGCCTCATCCAGGTCAACGTCATCCGGAACGGCCGCATCACGGAAGGCGAAATCGCCTACATCGCCCAGATGCGAACCGTGAACGAGGAAGTCCTGCGCATCATCTCCAACAGCCGCGAGTGGATGAAGAAATACCCCATCACCAAGGCTCTGGTCATGAACCCTCGCACACCGCTGCCCGTGGCCCTCACCCACTTCAAGCGCCTGTACGACGCGGACATGAAGCTGCTCATCAAGGACCGCAACGTGCCCGAGG
>JAYVRY010000050.1:0-7955 GCA_043775845.1 Acidobacteriota bacterium | reverse complement strand
CCCAGCCCGGCTCCGGCACGAAGGCTCCACGGATGGCCCGGCCCTCTTCGGTGCGGATGGGGATGTTCTGCAGATTGGGATCGCTGGAGGCCAGCCGTCCTGAAGCCACGGCCGCCTGGTGCAAGCGCGTGTGAACGCGGCCCGTGGTGGGATTCACCATCTGGGGCAGCGCTTCCACGTAGGTGCCCAAGAGCTTCACCATCTGGCGATGCCGCAGCAGCTCGCTGGCGATTTCGGCGCCCTGCTCCTTGGCCAGTTCCTGCAGCACGTCTTCATCGGTGCTGGGGGCCTTGGTCTTGCCGGTGAACTTCACGGGCTTGTAGCCCAGTTTGCCGAAGAGGATGGCGCCGAGCTGGGTGGGGCTGTTCAGGTTGAAGGCTTCGCCGGCGAGTTCAATCACCCGGGCGGAGGCGCGTTCGCGCTCGCTGTGCATGCGCCCGGCGAGTTGGGAAAGGACATTCAGGTCGAGCCTGACACCGTGGCCTTCAAGGGCTGCCAGGACTTCCACCAGGGGCAGGTCCACGTCGGCGTAGAGGCGCTTGAGCTGGTCGTCCAGGAGCTTCGCCCGGAGGTTGTCGCAAAGCCGTAGGGCCAGGTCCGCATCTTCGGCGGCGTACTGCACGGCCTGCTCGAACACGGCCTCATCGAAGCGCTTCTGGGCCTTGCCCTTCCCCACCACTTCCTCGAAGGCGATGGGCTTCACATCCAGCAGCCGGACCGACAAATCATCCAGGTTGTGGCGGACGCCACTTTCCAGGAGGAAGCTCAGCACCATGCTGTCGTCCGCGAGGCCTGCCACTGGGAGACCATGGCGGGCCAGCACCTGGAGGTCGTACTTCAGGTTCTGGCCGCACTTTCCGATGGAGGCATCCGCCAGCAGCGGCGCCAGAACACGCTGGGCATCGGCGAACGGAACATTGCGGGCATCCAGGTGCGGGGCCAATTCCGCAAAGTAGGTCAGGGCATCGCCCCGGAGATCCAGCATGGCCTCGGGCAGGCCGCTGTCGGGCAGCAGCCCCGGCAAAGAACCTTCCGTGTCCGCCGTGGCGGGCTTGAGGTGGGCCAAGGGCACGTACAGCCCTTCGTTGGGCGTCCAGGCCAAACTCAGGCCCACGATGTGGCCCCGCGTGGGATCGATACTCGTGGTTTCCGTATCGAGGCCGAAGCGGCCCGCGGCGCGACAAGCAGCCACTGCGGCTTCAAGTTCGGCCAGGGTGGAGGCAGCGCGATAGGTCCGCTCGGTGCCCGACTGCTGCGCGCTTTGCGTGAACTCCTTGGTCAGCGCCTGGAACCCCAGTTCCTTGAAGGTCTCCCTGGCTTTGGCATCGTCCACGCCGGGGTAGGCGAGATCCTTGGGATGCAAGGCCAGTTCGAGATCGGTCACCACGGTGACAAGGCGCCTGGTGAGATCCAGCCAGCCGGTGGTCGCATCGAGGGAGATCTCCAGACCCTCGCGCTGCTTGGGCTTCAGATCGGCCTTGGAGGCAATCACGCCATCCAGGCTGCCGAACTTCTCCAGCAGCAGAGCCGCGCCCTTTTCGCCGATGCCCGGCACGCCCTTCACGTTGTCGGAGGCATCGCCCACCAGGCTGAGGAAATCCACCACCTGCTCGGGCCACACGCCCATGCGGGCCTTCACGCCTTCGCGGTCGTGCCAGACCTCGCCATCCTTGGTGTTCAGCACCTGGATGCGCAACTCATCACTGACCAGCTGCAACAGGTCCTTGTCGGGGCTCACGATGACCGCGGGCAGGCCCATGGCAGCGGACTGCCGGGCCAGGGTGCCCATGACATCATCGGCCTCGAAGCCCGGCAGCTCCACGATGGGAATGGAAAGGGCCTCCACCAGCTGGCGGATCATGGGGATCTGCGGCCGCAGGTCCTCGGGCATCGCATCCCGGTTGGCCTTGTACTCCGGATAAATTTCGTGCCGGAAGGTGGGCTCCGGCGTGTCGAACACGCAGGCGATGTGCGTGGGCTTGTGCTTCTCCAGCAACTGCAGCACCAGCCGCGTGAAGGTGTACGCCGCGCCATTCTTCAGCCGCGGATTGGCGAAGTACGCTCGAAAGATGAACGCGAACGTGTCGATCAGATAAAGGCGATCCTCAGCCACGGGCCACCTCCATGTTCAACGGCGAGGTCTCGCGTATCGGCGCAGCCGATACCGAGAGGATGAAAGCGAAGGTATCGATGAGGTAAAGGCGATCTTCAGTCATGCCTTCAGTGTCTCAGCATCTCCCCCCATCACGACCTCTTGGCGTCTTGGCGGTGATCTTTTCCTTTTAAAGATCTATGTATCCAGTGGCAGCCATTCCGATTGAGTCACGCCGAAGGTCTTGACAGCACGAACGATCGTTCTATTCTTTAGAAACTCAGAAAGAATCCTATGCCCGCCTCGACCACCAAGCCCCTCGTTCCACTCCCGCCTGGGAAGGGCGCCCTCACGCGGCAGGCCATCCTGCAGGAAGCCATGGACCTCGCCTCTGTGAATGGGCTGGAGGGCCTGACCATCGGCTCCCTGGCGGTCGCCACCAGCCTCAGCAAGAGCGGCCTCTTCGCCCATTTCGGCTCCAAAGAGGATCTCCAGCTGGCCACCATCCAGGCCGCGCGGGCCGTCTTCGTGGAGCAGGTCTTCGCCCCGGCCATCAAGGCGCCGCGAGGGCTCAAGCGCCTCTGCGCGGCGCTGGCCGCCTGGCTGGACTACGCGGAGCGCGAAATGTTCCGGGGCGGATGCTTCTTCGCTGCGGTCTCGGTGGAATTCGACAGCCGCCCCGGGCCGGTCAAGGATCTCGTGGCGGCCTGCATGAGCGATTGGCGAAGCAGTCTCGCGCGCATGGTGTCCGAAGCCAAGGAATCGGGAGAACTGTCCCGCGCCGCCGATCCCGAACAGCTGGCCTTCGAATTCCTGGCGCTGGCCCTGGGCGCCAACGGCGCCTTCCAGCTCCACCGCGATCATCGCAGCTTCGCCATGGCCCGCCGTGCCATCAAGGACCGGCTCAAAGTCTTTAGCGCAGCGAACACCCGCTTTCTCCCTTTGTGAGGCCTTCATGTCCCGCCGGAACGCTGTGACCCTTCGACTCAAGGCCCTGCGGCTTGGCTTTCGCGCCCTCCGTTTTCTTTCACCGGATCTCGCACTGCGCGGCGTTGAGCGGCTCTTTTCCACACCCCGCCGCCATTCGGAAGCCGACGCGGAGCGCCGCATCCGGCAGCAGGGGCGCCCTTTCCACTTCCATTCCAACGGCCTCCGGCTTCAGGGGCACGCCTGGGGCGAGGGCCCGGCCATCCTTTGCCTCCATGGCTGGGAAGGGCGCGGCACCCAATTCCATGCCTTCATCGAGCCGCTGACGAAGGCCGGGTTCTCCATTCTCGCCTACGATCAGCCGGGCCACGGGGGCTCCCAAGGCCGGCGCAGCGGCCCCCGCGAATGGGCTCAGGCCACCCAGGACCTGGTGGCCAAGGTGGGTCCCATCCACGGCCTGGTGGCCCATTCTTTGGGCGCGGCGGGCGCGGCCGTCGCCATGGATCATGGCCTCTGCGTGCCCCGGGCGGTGTTCCTGGCGCCTCCGGCCAATCCCGATCCCTTCTACCGCCAGCTCCTGTCTCACCTGGGTTTTCCCGAGGCGGAACATCCCGCCGCTTTCCTGGCCTACGCTCGCCGCACGGGCCTTCCGCCCGAACGCATCCGCCTGCAGAGTCTGGCGCCGGGCCTTTCCGTACCGCTGCTGGTGATCCATGACCGCCGGGATCGCGAAGTGCCCTTGTCCGATGGCGAGGCCATCGCTTCGGCCTGGCCAGCGGCGACCCTCCTGACCACGGAAGGCCTGGGCCATCGCCGGATCCTCCGCGAGCCATCCGTGATTGATCAGGCCATCGGCTTCCTGAAACAGGGCACCGACCCCGGCGTGCTGCCCATCCACGGAGAGGGCCCCCGTAGCCTGGAATGGCAGCTCTTCCACCGGGATCTCAGGAATGAAGGCGGCCTGTGGCAGCCTTCATTCCTGAGCTAGATAAAGATTCCTTAGCCCCCCGCCCCCCAGCGCTCCAGGAAGGCCGCGCGGTAGGTCCGGCTGAGCACGCAATGGCTGCCATCTTTCAGGATCAGCAGGCCATCGCCGTGATCCCATGGCTCCAACCGCAGCACGGCATCCAGGGCTACGAGGGTGCTGCGATGGACGCGCACGAATCGTTGGATTGGCAGACGGATTTCCAGATCCTTCAAGGCGCGCCGCACCTCGAAGTCGCCCTTGTCCGTGCGCAGCCGGACCCGTTTCCCATCGGCTTCCAGGCAAAGGATGTTCCGCAGGGGCAACGCCTCGAGGCCCCGCTCTCCCTCCACCAGCATGCGCTCCAGGGGCAGCCGAGCCACTCGATCCGCGAGGGCCCTTAGGTCAGCGCCCTGCCCCGCCCCATGCCATGAATAAGCCCGGTCCAGGGCGCGGCGTAGCCGCTCCTCATCGTAGGGCTTGAGCAGGTAGTCCACCGCCGAAGCCTCGAACGCTTCCAAGGCGTACTGATCGTAGGCCGTGGAAAAGATGATCTGCGGCAGGGGCGCCGCCAAGGCTTCCAGCACCTCGAAGCCCGTAAGGCCCGGCATCTGGATGTCGAGGATGAGCAGGTCCGGACGCAGCGACCGCGTCTGTGCCACTGCCTCCAAGCCATCGGCGGCCTCCCCCGCGAGAACGAAGCGGGCATCCGCCGCCAGCATGCGCTTGAGCTTGGAGCGCGCAGGAGCCTCGTCATCCACCACCAGCACACGGGGCGCCTCAGCCACGGCTGTCCCCTATGGGAAGGGTGAGCGATACCAACGCCCCGCCCCCGGGGGCATCCCTCGCCACCAGGGTGGCCTTGGCGCCATGGAGCAGATCCAGGCTGCGCCGGAGGTTATCGAGCCCCAGCCCGTTGGCGCTGTTCGTCAGGAAACCCACGCCATCATCCTCGACGGAAAGGCGGACGAAGCCACCTTCTTCCAGGGCTTCAATCCTCACGTGCAGCACGCGTCCCGGCGTGGCTTCGTTGTGCTTGAGGGCATTTTCCACGAGCCGTTGCAAGGAGAAGCGGGGCACGGGAAGGCGCCCCAAGCCTGGCGCGATGGCCTGCTCCACCTGCAGGCGGTCGCCGAAGCGGGCCTCGGCAAAGGCGAGGTAGTGCCGCAGGTGTCCCAGTTCCTGGTCCAGCGGCCAGGTGGGTCCCTCCGCCTCCAGGCCATCGCGGAGCATCTGGCCCAAAGCCGCGATGAGTCGATCCGTTTTCGGCAGGTCCTCATACATCAGCGCGCTCAGCGTGTTCAGCGCATTGAAGAGGAAGTGGGGATCCAGCTGCGCGGACAGCGCCTGCAGCCGGGCTTCGCGCAATTCTGTCTCCAGCCGGGCGGCGGCCAGGTCCCGGGCCTGGCGAACACGTCGGGCCTGCAGGAGGTGGAACAGGAGAGCCAGGATCGAGAAGGTGAGGATGTCCTTCAGGCCTTCCATGGCCACCCGGGGCACGGTCTCACCGTAGTGGTAGCTGCCCCAGCCCGCCAGCCGGTATACCCAAATGCGCAGCGTCCACATGCCCGCCACGTGGAGGATCCAAAAGATGGCGCAACCCGCGGCATGCAGTGAAAGAAACCGCGACCAGGACACTCGCTTCCAAGGCGCGTTCAGGACGACAGACTGCACCAAAAGAAGCAGCGCCCAGACCATCAAGGATGAGCTGAGCTCCCAGACCATGGGCTCGGCCAAACGCGTGTGGTAGCCCGATGCCCGGAGATCCAGGGTGACCGTCACCGCCCGCCAGATGCCATTGACCACGAGCAGCCCCAGGGCCAGCAGGGTCCACCGGAGACGCAACTGAGGCCAACGCCAGGCGGGGGATGCGGTGGGGTCTGGGATCATTCAGCGAACCTCCGTGGAGAGTATGGCCTCAGGTGGTCGTTCCGGGAGGGCCCTCGCAGGGCGTCCCGAGGTCGCGGACTTGGGACCCATGCCCAGGCAGGGCCGCAGCCAGGAGACACGCGCCACGCCTTCGCAGAGGACCCAGGACACCAGGAACGAAGCCAACGTGAGGGTACCGAAGAAGGTCCAGGGAGCCAGATGAAGCCGTAGCATCCACCAGCCCAGCACCACGATCACGCTCTGGTGAAAGATGTAGAAGGGGTAGGCCAGCGACTGGGCGTGATGAAGCAGGGGCGTGCTGCGGGTGAAGAGAGCGCGGCCATAGCCCAGGGCGGCGCACATGGAAGACCAGACAAAGGCGTAGATGGCCAGGTGTTCGAAGGGGAACGGAAATTCGCCATCCGGAAGCAACGCGGCCAGCAGGACCATGGCCAGGCCCAGATGCCAGTGGCGCAGGGCGACCAGCCGCTCACTGAGGCGAGGCAGGCGACCCATGAGATGGCCGGCCAGGAAGAGACCGCCATAGAAGGCGAGGTTCTTGGGATCATGCACGAGGTCGTGGGTCTCGGGATGATTCCGCAGGAGGAAGCGACCGCCCATAATGGGCAGGGCCAGCCACCATAGGTTCGCGCCCCGGGCCAGGAAGGCCTCCATCTTCAACAGGGATCGTGAACCCGTCTCACTGCGGAACCAGGCGAAGAGCGGCAGGGCGGCCACGCAGAACGCGAAGAGATAAACCACGAACCAAAGGTGATGCCAGCTGAGGCTTCCCTTGGGGTAGGGCACGCCCTGGAAGATCGAGGGCCAGAAGGACCAGTAGCTGCCCGTGTACTGGCCCGTCCAAACCCGCTCCACCCAGACCTGCGGCGGCACGATGACCAACATGCCAAAAACCAGTGGCAGGAGCAGACGCTTCACCCGGTCCCAGGCGAAGGTGGCCACGCTGCGCTGGCGCAGGGCGAAGGCCGTGGCCATGCCCGCGATGAGCATGAGCAGGGGCATGCGCACCAGGTGCAGGATGTCCATGGGGCCATTGAGGATTGGTAGCAACTGCGGGGCCTTCACGTGCCAGGGGTCGTTCACGTTGAACATGCGGGCCGAGTGGTAAAGGTGTAGCAGCAGGATGCAGCCGACCCGCAGGACATCGATGTCTGGGCGCCGGGTGGATGTGTCAGCCATATGGAGACTCCTTCCCACCCAAGCTATCCCTCCGTGGCTGTGGCCGAAGGCTCCCCGGTCTGAAACGGACTGGGGGTGGCCTGAACCGGACGGGGACCGGTTGAAGGGAACGACACGCGCAGCAACCCAACCTAAAGGCCGAGGCCAAAACGTCATGCGTCGAGTTCCTGGAAGGGTACCGAGCGGCGGCATCCGCAGGTAGTCAACCCAGGCCGTAGACCCGCCGCAGGAGCCGCTCCCACCAGGCCGCTGGGAGGATCCGCTTCAGTTTCCCAGCCCAAAAAGCATCGCGCCCGATCACAAGGCGCCGAGGCGGGCGGCTCGCATTCAGGGCCTTGAGCATCTTGGCGGCGCAGGTCTCCGCCTCCATGGCGAATCGATCGGCCTGATCCTTCCGCAGGTCCATATGACGGGCGATGACACCTTCGTACCGGGTGCCCTGCGCGCGCTGCGGCAGATCTCCCCAGGCCTTGGCGAGGGTGTCGCGGAAGGCCGTGCGAATGGCGCCGGGCTCCACGAGCACCACCGCCACCTCGCGCCCCACTTCCAGGCGCAGGGTCTCGGCCAGGGCCACCACCGCATGTTTCGACGCGTTGTAGGGCCCCGCCAGGGGAATGGAGAGCCGCCCCAACATGGAGGCCACTTGCAGGATCCGCGCACCGGGGGTGCGGCGCAGCAGGGGCAGAAAAGCGTTCGTCACCAGGTGGAGGCCGATGACATTCGTTTCGAATTGCGTCCGGAGTTCTTCCGCGCGCAGGAGTTCGAGCGGGCCCACCTGGCCATAGCCCGCGTTGTTCACCAGGGCCTTCAGGCGCAGATTCTCGCAGGCGCCGGCAGCGGCCGCGATGCTGGCCGGATCCGTCACATCGAGCGACAGGATTCGAAGGTCTTCGCCCAGCGGCA
>JAYVRY010000049.1:0-7968 GCA_043775845.1 Acidobacteriota bacterium | reverse complement strand
CAGCGGTGCAGCTGGTACTTGAGGCAGGCCCGGCCCCGCTTGCCGTCGATGTCGATGTCGCAGTCGCGGATCTGGAAGAAGCGGTAGACCAGTTCCGCCGTGCGATAGGCCGTGCTGGCGGGGAAGAAGGGGCCGAAGTAGAGGCTGCCATCCTTGCGCACCTTGCGGGTGACGAAAACCTTGGGAAAGGCCTCCTTCCAGGTGAGTTTCACGTAGGGGTAGCTCTTGTCGTCCTTCAGCAGAATGTTGAAGGGCGGCCAGTGTTCCTTGATGAGGTTGTTCTCGAGGATGAGGGCTTCGAGTTCCGTTTCGCAAACGATGAGCTCGATGTCCCAGATGCGGGCCACCAGGCGCCGGGTTTTGGCATCCAGCCGCGCCTGATGAAAGTAGGACTTCACGCGATTGCGCAGCACCTTGGCCTTGCCCACGTAGAGCAGGTTGCCGCCCTCATCCCGATAGAGGTAGCAGCCAGGGCGCAGGGGCAGGTCCCCCAGCTTGCGCTGCAGGAAGGGGGACTTTTCGAGGTTGGTTCGGATGGTGGTCACGAATCCAGTTTAGCGGTTGGCGGTCTGTTCCCAACTCGGCGCTCGGATTTGCGACACTGGAGCCATGCTGAACCTCGAAACCTTCCCCGTGGGCCCCCTGGGCTGCAACTGTTCCCTGCTGTGGGACGCTGCCACCGGCCAGGGCGTGGTGGTGGATCCCGGCGGTGATGGCGCCAAGATCCGCAGGCGCGTTGAGACCTTGGGCTTCAAGGTCACAGCCCTGCTCCACACCCATGCGCATTTCGATCATGTGGGCGCCACCCGCGAGCTGCAGGAGCTGTGGCAGTGCCCCGCCCACCTGCACGGGGATGACACCTTCCTCATCGAGGCCCTGGATCAGCAGACGGGCAAGTTCGGGATGCCCGCCATTCCCCAGCCGGAAATGGCAGCCCTGAATGCCGGTGACCGGCATGGGGACCTGAAAACCCTCCACACGCCGGGGCACACACCGGGTTCCTGCTGCTTTCATGGCGAGTTCACCCAGGGCCGGGTCGTCCTGGCGGGCGACACGCTGTTCCGCGGCGGCGTGGGCCGCACGGACCTCTGGGGCGGCAACTTCGATCTGCTGGAACAGAGCATCCGCAAGGAGCTCTACGTGCTCGACCGGGCCACCCTGGTGATTCCAGGACATGGCCCAGCCACCACCATCGGCGACGAGGCGGCTGGAAATCCCTTTGTGAGACCTTAGAGCTGTTTAGGGCCGCCCAAACCGGAAGACGGCGCTCACAGCCAGCCACGTGATGGCATCGTAGCCGAGGCCATCCGGGCCGGACTTCTCCACGGACACGCTGTTGATGTGGCCTTCCAGGCTGAAGATCCGGTTGAAGGTGTAGCCTCCGCCCACCCGGAAGCCGGGGCGGCCCGATTGGGTTACGTCATCAGCGGAGTAGAAGGAATACTCGGCTTTGGCCTTCACCTGGTTGACGTTCAGGCCCACCAGGAAGTAGCCGCCGCGGGAAGGGGAGGTCGCGTTGAAGACGTAGTCCGCTCCGAACTGCCCCACGCCGAAGATGTTCTGGCGAGTGCCATCGTAGAGACCGCCGCTGTAGGTGTCCTGCTTCTTGCCGGCGAAGCCGTTGGAATTGAGCATGAGGCGGAGCTGGTGGTTGCGGGTGAAGTTGAAGTCGAAGTGGCCACCGAAGTGGAGGCCGGCCCCCTCGTGGGCTCCGAGGTAGTCCCCGCTGCCGCCCTTCTTATCGGCGAAGTCCCCGGTGGGAATGCTCAAGCCCACCTGGAGGCCCCCGTTGGTCCGAAGGCCCTGGGCCATGAGGCCGGAGGTCGCCAGCAGGGCGAGGGACAGATGAAGCAGGCGCATGGTTCCTCCAGGGGAAGCTTCTGCCTCTCAGGCAGAAAGCCAATCATAGCCGAGACGAAGGTTGTTTTTTCTGGGCCCAGCGATGGCATCATGGGGCGTCTTCAGGAGACCCCATGGAACCCCTGCTCGCCTCGTTCGGTTGTATTGGCCCCGTCGTGCTCTTCGCGGTGGTCTGGGCCCTCAGCTGCCTCAAAGTCATCAACGAGTACGAACGAGCCGTGGTGTTCACCCTCGGCAAGGTGAGCAACACGCCCAAGGGGCCGGGCTTGGTCTTTATCTGGCGGCCTTTCCAGAAGGCCGTGATCGTCTCCCTGCGCACCACCGTTCTGGAAGTTCCCAGCCAGGACATCATCACCCGCGACAACGTGAGCCTGAAGGTGAGCGCTGTCGTCTACTCCAAGGTGCTGGATCCCCGGCAGGCCATCATCGGCGTGGAGAACTACTACTACGCCACCAGCCAGATCGCGCAGACGACGCTGCGTTCCATCCTGGGTGAAGTGAGCCTGGATGAGTTGCTGGCCGACCGGGAAAAGCTCAGCGTGCGGCTGCGGGAGATCATCGACCGCTCCACCGAGCCCTGGGGCGTGGAAGTGAACAGCGTGGAGCTGAAGAGTGTCGACCTGCCCGAGCAGATCCAGCGCGCCATGGGCAAGCAGGCCGAGGCCGAGCGGGAAAAACGCGCCAAGATCATCGCCGCCGAAGGCGAGCTGATGGCTTCCCAGCAACTGCTGGAAGCCGCCCAGAAGATCAGCCAGAACCCCGTGGCCATCCAGATGCGCTACCTGCAGACCCTCACGGAAATCGCTGTGGAGAAGAACAGCACCATCGTCTTCCCCCTGCCCATGGAACTCATGAAGGCCTTCGAGAAGTTCACGAAGGAGTAGGCTTCCAGCCCCGCCAGCACGCGGCCTCCGCCTTCGCCAGGCTGGAGGCCGCGCTGTTGCCAGGGCCGTAGCTCTGTTCGTCCACGGCGTCCGCCAGTCGCAGGATGGCTTCCATCCGATCCGGCCGGAGGGCGCCTAGGCGCAGCAGCCAGGTCCGGGCGGTGTCGCCGGGTGTGGGTGGGGCGACGCGGCGGGTGGAAGCCAGCAGAGGGCGCAGGGCGCGGATGCTGCCGGGCCCTTGGGGCATGGGTCGCCATTGGCCGCGGGTGCGCCACAGGAACCAGGCCAGCACAACCAAGCCCAGGGGCCAGGTCAGGGATCGAGGTGGTGCCTTCCAGTGCCATTCCCAGTCCTGGACATGGCTTTGGAACCAGGACAAACCCTGCAGCTGATCCTGGTCGGAAAACCGCACCACATAACGGTCCCAGCGGTAGCGGACGGCATCGAACCAGCGCGCCATGACGCCCAGGCTGTTCTCGCTGGAACCTGCTGAGGCGTTTCCCTGGGGTGTGGGGTCCGCCGTCCACCAGCGCCCCTCGTGCCAGTATTCCACCCAGCTGTGGGCCTCGTTCTGGCTCACCCGGAAGTAGCCGCCTTCGGGAATCCAGGGGCCCAGGCGGTAGCCATTCACCACGCGGGCTGGGACGCCCCGGGCGCGAAGCATCAAGGCCATGGAAGACGCGAAGTATTCGCAGTGCCCAGAACGGGTGCGCTCGAGGAAATCCTCGAGCGGATTGGCAGCCTTGCCGGAGGGGTTGTCCAGGGTGTAGCTAAAGCCGCGCAGGGCGGCTTCCAAGGTCCGGGCGAGCTGCGGGACGGGCAGGATCTGGGGCGCGTAGCGGAGACTGGCGCGCCGGGCGGCCTCATGCCTGGGCTCCAGGTGTGTGAGGAATTCGAGCCTGCGGGGGAAGAGGCGCGGTTCCAGTGGCTCAGCCTGCACCGGGTTCCAGATCACGGTGACCGGGACAGATTGGGCCCGGAGGAACTGCCAGCGAATGGTGGCTCCGGCCCCTTCGACCAGGGGCAGGGTCGCGGGTTCGAGTCGGAGGACACCGAGGGGCAGGGCGAGGATGCCGTGGGAGTTCGGGGTGAAGAAGAACTCGGCCTGCCTGGAGGTGGGGCCTGCCATCAGTGGCCTTTCCGGGCCGGGCCGATGATTGGACGGTTCCCACCGCTGGTCCCGGATGCCTTCCAGGGTGATGCCCCGCAGCAGTTCCAGACCACGCGCCCAACCGGGATTCGTCATGGGATCGATGCCCGTGGGTGGGGTGATTCGCAGGGCGACCTCGGGATTGGGCTCGATGGGGCCGCCGCCGGAGAGATCCAGCTGGTCGCCCAGGCCCGCCTGGCCGAAGGCCCGCGAGGCGCCCAGGAAGACCCGGGGACGCAGGCCCAGGGTGAGGCGCGGCATGATGACGAAAAACCCCGCGCCCAGCAGCAGGGCCAGGCCCACCCAGAGGGGAACACGGGCATAGGGCGGGGGAGACGGAGCACCCCGTCGAAGCGTGGCCGAGGCTTCCCAGCTTTGCTGCAGCAGGGCCAGGGTGGCGCTGATGAACCAGACCAGAGCCCCCAGGAGGAACAGCACATCCGTGGTGGCGAGCGCCGTGGTGAGCAGCAGCATGAAGCTCATCAGCAGCAGTTGGCGCCGATGGAACATCTCCCGGGGCAGAACCAGCCGTACCCCGCCCAGCACGAACAAGGTTTGGATGGCCACCGTGAAGAGCCCGCGCCCCTGGCTGAGGTGGCCCAGCACCATGCAGAGCGCCCCAAACTCCAGCCAGCGGTGCCGGTGGCTGAGATCCCAGCGCAGCGCTTCCACGGCCAGGGCCAGGAGCAGGGGCAGAGCCATCAAGGCCCCTTCGATGGGTTCGTAGATGCCCGTGGAGACGGTGGCTCCCCAGGCGGCCCAGAGGGGCAGGTGGTCGATCCAACGGCCCCACCTCACGGCCACACCCAGCTCCCCAGCACCACGGGCCTGGAGGCGCCGGTGACCTCGGGCAGGTTGCCAGGCAGGCCCAGGGCCGAGGCGGCCCCGAGCAGGGCCCAACTCACGGCCTCCCGGGCCCCGCTGGGGAAGGCGACATCATCTTTCAGCACAAGGGGCAGACGGGCCGTCAGCTCACTACGCACGCGCCGGTGGCGGGCGCCCCCGCCACTGACCAGGCCTCGCGTGTGGGCGGGCAAGGGATTGAGTCGGAAGACCTCGCGGGCCACGGAAGCCGCCGTGAAGGCCGCCAGGGTGGCCAGGCGATCCGGCAGGAGGAGCGCCTCGAGGGCGGCGCCTTCCTGGGCCAACCAGGCTTCGCCGAACACTTCCCGGCCCGTGGATTTGGGCGGCGCCTCCGCGAAGAAGGAATGGGTCAGCCAGCGGTCAAGCAGGGAGGTCACCACCTGGCCCGTGGCCGCCGCGCCCTCGGGATCGAAGGGGCAGCCGAGCCAGCGCCGAGCGGCCAGATCCAGCAGAGACATGCCGGGCCCTGTATCCCAGGCGCAGGTGCTGCGCCCATCCCAGCAGGTGAGGTTGGCGATGCCGCCCAGGTTCAAGGCCAGCCAGGGACCGGCCCCGTGCAGCCAGCGCTCGGGCAGGGGCACCAGGGGCGCACCCTGGCCACCCAGGGCCAGATCGCGGCGGCGCAGATCCCACACCACGGGACAGGCCAGGGCTTCCGCCAGCACGTAGGGGTCGGCCAACTGGAGGCTGGCGCCCTGCGCGGGATGGTGCTGGACGGTCTGGCCATGCAGGGAGGCCAAGTCGGGTTGCAGGGCTCGGGCATCGCAAAGGTCACGGGCGGCCTGGGCATGGTGATCCCCCAGGTGCCGCTGGAGGATGCAGAGGCCTGCGGGATCGAGCTGGTTGGAGGCCGCAGCCAGCACCTGCGCCCGCAAGTCATCTGGATAGGGGGAAGCATGGTGTCCCAGCAGGCGGCGAAAGGGCCTTCCCTGCTGAAAACCGCCGGGATCAACCTCGATGGCGACGACATCCACCCCGTCCGCGCTGGTGCCTGACATCAGCCCCAGCACGCGCCAGGGCCGGTCGTCCGGGATCAGGAGGCGGGGCTGCATGCTGCACATGATGCCACTAACTACACCGCGTCACGGGTTCCGGAGTAGCCTTGAAAGGTTGGGGGTTCCCATGACCATGCTCTTCGTTCTTCTCATCATCGGCGCCGTGATCTATTTCGCGATGCGCGGCAAGCAGGACCGGCCCGAACAGCTGGGCGCCTCCCGCCGGGCCCTGCCCACGGGGCCGTTGGAACCCCACACCTTCCCGTGCCCCTATCCCAAGTGCCCGACCTGCGCGGCGTCGGGCGACAAGATGAAGCAGGAGTGGGACGGTCTGCGCTCCGTGAAGTGGACCTGCGGCTACTGCGGCGCCTTGGCCGGTGTGCAGTCGCTCAAGGATGAGGAACTGCCACCCTCGGCCCGCCGCCAATTGGGCATGGACGGCTCCATGCAGAATGCCCCGGGCATGCAGCAGGTGGGCTACAACCAGTCCGGTGGCGGCATGGGCGGCCTGCTCACGGGCATGATGATCGGCAGCATGATGGGGGGCGGAAGTCACCACCATGACCGTTCCGACAACGGCGATGGCTGGGGCGGAGGCGGGGTCGGCAACGACAGCTCCAATGCCAATTCCAGCGATTGGGGTGAATCCAATTCCGGGGGATGGGGCGATTCCGGTGGCGATTCAGGTGGTGGCGGCGACTGGGGCGGTGGCGACTCCGGCGGCGGCGATTCGGGCGGGGACTGGTAGTCCCGGCACAGGCCTGACACTCCGAAATCAGCAGCACTGAAAGAGAGCTATCCACGAGGTCATCGGCCAATTGGCGACAGCTGTATCTCCATAAGCGGGTTGGAATTTTCCATTGATTCATGGGGGCGGTTGTCCATGATGGGTCCACCTTCTCTCTTTCATCTGGGCCATCGGTCGGTGGCCATTCCTCGGGAGCGGCCTCCATGAGCCGTCGATTGCGCTATCTGTCTTTCCTTCTAGCCGCCGGAGCCGTCCTCTCGGCCCAGACCACGGGCGCCCTTCAGGGGCGCGTGCTGGATCCCAAAGGCCAGCCGGTGGTGGGTGCCAAGGTGACCCTCACGGGACCCGCTTTTCAAGGGGGGCGCAGCGTGGTCACGGATGACGCGGGGCCTATCGCATCGGCCTGCTACCGCCTGGCCCCTGCACCATCACGGCCACGAAGGAAGGGTTGAATGCCGCCAAGGCCCAGGTGCAGCTGGGACTGGACCGCACCTCCACCGTGGACCTGGTCATGCATGCCGTGGCCACCGCCGTGGTCGAGGTCATGGACACGAATGTGGCCGTGGACATGAAGGCCACCACCTCAGGCACCAACTTCACCAGCGAAGCCATTCTCAACCTGCCCACCACCCGGGATTTCGCCAACATCGCCCTGCTCTCGCCGGGCGTCACCCAGGACAACGTGGGCTTCAAGGTCTACGGTTCCTCCGGCGCCGAGAACAACTTCGTGGTGGATGGCATCAACACCACCAACGTGGAATTCGGTACCCAGGGCAAGAAGATCCCCCAGGAGTTCATTCAGGAATTCCAGGTCAAGACCGGCGGCTACGAGGCCGAATACGGCAAGGCCACCGGCGGTATCATCAACGTCATCACCAAGTCCGGCGGCAACGAGTTCTCTGGCGATGTCTTCGCCTACTCCGAAGGGCGGATGTTCAAGAGTGGGAACACGCACGCTGGGGACGCCAACTTGCGCTTCAAACCCTTGTTGCTGGAGAACAAGACGTCGGAGTTCGGCTTCGATGTGGGTGGTCCGATCATCAAGGACCAGCTCTGGTTTTTCGCCGCCTATGACCGGCGGACCAATAACCAGGTGTCCCAGATCCAGGTGCCCGGTCTTGATTTCGGCCTGAAGGCGCCCAGTGATTCCACGCGCGACCTTTACGCGGTCAAGCTCACCTGGAAGCTGGCCGAGAACCAGACCCTCATTGCCTCCATCCTTGGTGACCCCGAGAAGGTGACGGGCGCGGTGAAAGACCCGCAAGGTGCCACCTCCACCTGGGAAGGCGTGCGCAAGGTCGGAGGCACCGATCTGAGCCTGCGCTACGAGTTGACGGGGCAGTCCTGGTTTGTCCAGTTGCAGGCCAGTCAGCATGAGGAAAAGAATACCATTCTCCCCGGAGGGGGCGGTGGTTCCCTCGTCCAGCTGGTTGACAACACCAGTGGCCGCAACAGCGGCGGCTTCGG
>JAYVRY010000048.1:0-2449 GCA_043775845.1 Acidobacteriota bacterium | reverse complement strand
TGGCGTTCAAGGGCGCCCAGCCCAAGGTGCAATTCAAGATCAATCATGTACCCGTATCGCAAGCCATCAAGACCTTCCTCGAAGGCGGTGCGACCCTCATCCACCTGCCTCGGGAGATGAAGGTGGATGAGTTCCAGGCCTTCCAGAAAAAATTCGGCTACCAGCCCATCAAGCTGGTGGTGTGCTACGACGCCTTCATCGTGTTCGTGAATGCCGGGAATCCCATCAATGTCCTGGGTATGGATCAGCTGGATGCGGCGTATTCCAGCACCAAGCTGGCGGGCTATCGATCCGAAGCCCAGGTGGAAACCTGGGGCGACATGGGCGCCCGGGGCGGCGACTTCGCCAGGCGACCGATCAATGCCTACATGCGCGCCGAAGGCCTCGCTTCCCGGGCCACCATTCAGGAGATGGTGCTGCTCAAGGGAAAATTCAAGCCCACAGTGAAGGAGTGTGCGGACTGGTCGGGCATCGCCGAAGCCGTCATGACCGATGCCGCCGGCATTGGCATCGGCACACTGTCGAATTGGCTGACCCGCAACAAGACGCTTGCCCTCATGCCCTTGCAATCCAAGGAAGCCGTGCCCCCCACCCAGGAGAATGTGGTGTCTGGCAGGTACCCCTTGTCCCGCACGTACTACCTGTACCTGAACCGGGCGCCCGGTGTGACCCCGCCGCCAGTCGTGACCGAATTCCTTCAGTTCGTCCTGTCCCGTGAAGGACAGATGGCGGTGGCCCAGGCCACCCTGTTCCCTGTGCCCATGGAAATCGCCCAGCTGAACCGGAAGCGGCTGCGCGCCAACTAATCAGTCCATCCGGCTATGCCAAAGGACCGGGATGGCACTTCGGCGATGGGCTCGATCTCGACCGGGGGTCCCGCTCTGCGATCGCGGGCGGCCAGGGCAGCGTGCGCGGAGGCGGAGCCGAGCGCCCAGCGGCCGAGGGGAGTCCGCTCCTAGACTTCCGCGATGAGCTCGATCTCGACCTTCGCGCCTCGCGGCAGGGCCGCAACCGCCACGGTGCTGCGGGCGGGTTTGGCGCCGCCCAGGGCCTTTTCATAGACGGCGTTGAAGGCAGCAAAGTCGGCCATGTCGCTGAGGAAGACCGTGGTTTTCACCACGCGATCCCAGCCGGTGTTGGCGGCGGCCAGCACGGCGCCGAGGTTCTGGAGCACTTGTTCCGCCTGGGCCTCGATGGGGCCGGTGACCATCTCCATGGTCCCGGGCACCAGGGGGATCTGGCCGGAGGTGAAGAGGTGGTTGCCCGAGATCTGGGCCTGGCTGTAGGGCCCGATGGCGGCGGGGGCGTTCGGGGTGGCGATGGTGCGCATGGATACTCCTCGGGCGGGAATTATTGTCAGCCCTTTTTGCCCCAGCGCCGCTTCTTGTGACGCCAGTTACGGTTGGGTTTTGGGGCAGGCTGCAGGGGCGCATCAAAGGGTGAAGCCAGCTGCTCGGGCTCGCCTTCGCCGTCGTCTTCGTCGAGGCGGTGGGGGCCATCCTCGATCTGTTGCTGCACCCACTGGGCGGTGCGGTGCATGAGGGCGGCGAGGCAGAGGCTGGTCTCGATGCGGGCGTGGGGCAGGGGGCCGAGCTGGGTGAACACCGAGGGATCCGGCGGGATGACTCGGGGAATGCTGATCTCGGGCAGGGGCATGGGCAGGGCGTCGTAGGCTTCTTCCGGCAGGTGGCGCCAGGGCTCAGGCTCGGCCTGCTCCTGCCGCAGCAGGTCCGCCACGGTCTGCTGTTTTTTCGGCGGCCGCCCCCGCTTTTTCGGAGCCGCTACGGCGGCGGCATCCAGGGCCGACTGGAGGGCCAGGAGTACTTCCTCCCGGCTCTTGCCCCGCAGATCGAAGAGCAGCCAGGGGTCCCGATCAAGGGCTTCGGCCATGACATAACAGACGGCGGCCACGTGCTTGCAGGGGTTGGCCCAGTCGGGGCAGTCGCAGTGGGTCTGCAGTTCCTTGGGCACGCGGGGGTAGAGGCTGGCGCCCGCTTCGCGGAAGGTCTCGTCCAGTCCTTGGGGCATTTCGCCCGCCAGCAGGGAGGCCACAAAGCGGCTTTCCAGGGCGATGCGATCCAGGGCCTTCTCCCATTGGGTGGCCGTGAGGGCCGGCAGGCCCAGGGTCACGTTGTAGGTCTTGCGGCCGTGGACCCGGGCCTGGATCTCGCCGGGTTGCACGCCGAAGTGGGAGACGTGGCCGTCCTCTGCGTACTTCTTGCCGCGGGGCAGACGGTTCTCGTAGTCGTCGCCGAGCTTTTCGAGGCCGTTGATCCAGAGGCGGCCCCACCAGGTGGCGCCGAAGCGGTCGGTGTGGCTGATCATGGCGCCACCTCTTTGGCCATTCTTCGGACCACCTTGGGCTTGGGTTCCGCTTCGGGCTCCTCGCCGTTGGTTTCATCCGAATCCAGCAGCTCGGCATCGGGATCCAGGGCCACCAGTCGGCGCA
>JAYVRY010000047.1:0-2466 GCA_043775845.1 Acidobacteriota bacterium | reverse complement strand
TGATCGACTACCAGGATGGCGAGGAGGCGGGCATCAAGGGCGCCACCTTCATCGTGGATGCCCCCTTTTCCTACGGCTACCTACGGGCGGAAGCGGGCGTCCACCGCCTGGTGCGCATCAGCCCCTTCGATTCCGCCAAGCGGCGCCACACCAGCTTTGCCGCCGTGTATGTGAGTCCCGAGCTGGATGACACCATCAACGTCGACATCCCCGACAAGGATTTGAAGATCGACGTATTCCGCGCCAGCGGCGCCGGCGGCCAGCACGTGAACCGCACCGAATCCGCCGTGCGCTTCACCCACCTGCCCACGGGCCTTGTGGTTAGCTGTCAGAACGAGCGCAGCCAAATCAAGAACCGCGCCACGGCCCTGAAGGTGTTGCAGGGACGCCTCTACGAACTGGAGCAGCGGAAGTTCCTGGATAAGGTGGCTGCGGCCAGCGGCGAGAAGTCCGATGTGGCCTGGGGCAGCCAGATCCGCAGCTACGTGCTGCAGCCCTACCAGATGGTGAAGGACCACCGCACTGGCGCCGAGACCAGTCAGACCCAGAAGGTGCTGGACGGCGACATTGATGTGTTCATCCGCACCCAGTTGCTGGCGAAGAGCCTGAAGACCGAGGGCTAATCGCCTGAAGGATGCTACGCCATATAGGGCATGGGTCCACAGATTTCACGGATTCACACAGATTCAAAAAAACGGAACGAATCGCCTGTCTTGAGGCGTCGCTTTGCAACCTTCCACTTTGGTGGAAGCGTCATGCAGGATGAGTCGGCGCCCTTCTGGTAAATCTGTGGAATCTGTGAAATCTGTGGACGCTTGTTTGTGGGTGATGCGTCTTATCGAACCTTGAATTTCTACTTCAACGCCCGGAACAAATTACTGAAGTCATCCCGCCAGACCAGCGTGGCGCCCGGCAGTCTCTTCACGTCCTCGTTGTCTTGGAAGGCCGGGCGATGGAAGAAGGCTTCGTCCTGGGTGACCAGGACCCAGGAGGAGCCGTAGTTGCCCTCTTCCTGGTCGGATTCGGTGTCGACCACCCGGGCCTGTTTGCCGAAGGCGTTCACGGCAGCCCGCACCACGGGCTGGAGGGCCAGGTAGCGGTTGGAGACATGGACTGCCAGGACGCCCCCTGGTTTCAAGTGCCGGAAGTAGAGGGCGAAGGCCTCGCGGGTAAGCAGGTGCACGGGGATGGAGTCGCTGGAAAAGGCATCGATGGCAAGCAGGTCGTAGCCCTGCGGCGCCTCGGCCTCCAGGCTGAGACGGGCATCGCCCAGCACCACATCCGTGGCGGCCTTGCTGCGTCCCAGAAAGGTGAAATGGCGCCGGGCAAAGGGTTCCACCAGGGCGTTGATCTCGTAGAAACGCAAGCGGTCCCCGGGCCTTCCATAGGCCGCGAGGCTGCCTGCGCCCAGGCCCACCACGCCCAGCTTGCGGGGGCCCTCCGGCAGGCTGACCAGGGCGAGGCCCACGCCTGAATCGGAGCTGTAGTAGGTGGAGGGCTGGTTCGCCTTGGCGGGATCGAGAAACTGGCCCCCGTGGGAGATGGTGCCGTGGGCCAGGAGGCGCCAGGTATGATCCGCATTGTCGAAGACCGCCAGGGTGCCGTAAAAGTTTCGGCCACGGGCCACCGTGAGGCGGTCGCCATCGTGATCCAGGCTGAACGCATGCAGGCCCAGCCACAGGGCGCTGAGGCCCATGGCGCTGGCCTGGATGGCCTTCCAGCGGGACGGGGCCCGTTCATCCCAGAACAGGGCCAGAGCGGCCAGGGCGGCGGCGGCGGCGAGGCCGAGGGGGAGCTCGCGGTAGGTGTTGAACAACCTGGGCGCCACCCAGGCCACGAAGATGCCGCCCAGGGCGCCACCCAGGCTCAACCGCAGGTAGAAGCCGGTGAGGAACTGATGATGCGGACGCCGCAGGGCCAATTCCCCGTGGGCCACCATGCAGGTGACGAAGAGGCCCGTGTTGAAGAGGGCGACCTGACCCCGGACGGAGGAGAGCCAGGTGGCGAGGGCATTCAAGGATCCAAGAGAATACTCCGGAGCGCGGAAATCCGGTCGTAGGGACAGGGACATGAGCACCAGCAGGAACGGGAGCAGGCCCAGAAAGAGCCCGCGACGGTACCAGCGGCTGCTGTCGAAGCAGAGGATGAAACTGAGCAGGTAGAGGCCCAGGGGCAGCACCCATAGGAAGGGGATGGGCGCCACGTTGGTGCTCAGGTGCGTGGTGACGGCCATCAGCAGCACCGAGGGCACCGCCGCGAAGGCGATCCACAGCAGCTTCAGGCCAGAGCCCGGTGGGGCCTCCTCTGAGCCCGAGTCATCCGGGACAGCAGGCTGTTCGAGGGCACTGCGCCGCGCCAGCACGAAGATCAGCAGGGCGAATACAGCAAATCCTGAGGACCAGACCCATGACTGAGTCTGCAGGGGGAAAAAGGGCTCCACCAACAGCGGGTAGGAGAAGAGGGCCA
>JAYVRY010000046.1:0-2488 GCA_043775845.1 Acidobacteriota bacterium | reverse complement strand
TCAGGAGCAGGCGCGTCGTCCTTCTTGATTTCGCCCTTCTTGGCATCGGCCTTCTTTACTTCCACTTTCTTGACTTCTTCCTTCTTCACTTCGGGCTTCTTGACTTCTTCGGCGAAGACGGGGCTGATCAGTGCGGCAGCGATCAGCAGTGCGGCAAGCTTCTTCATGGGGGTTCTCCCTGGGGGTATCCGGCACGGCCGGAAGCGACAGAAAGAAAGCACGTTTTAGGCCTAAATTTAAAGTGATTATTTTGAATAATTTAACATATTGGTTCTGAACAAACAGCTGTTGCGTTCTGCAACTTGTGGCAGCCTGCGACGATTTTCACCCCAAGGGTCAGCTACTCCCCTTCATGGAATCCATAGCGTTTCAGCTTTCGGTAGAGGGTGGTGCGGTCCACGCCCAGGATCTCGGCAATGCGCTGCTTCTCTTTGTGCCGGCTGACCAGCACCTGGATGTATCGGCGCTCCAGCTCATCCAGAGAGGGCCAGTCCTCGATCAGGGCGGGGAGGTCCTCTCCGCCCTCGGGGCGTCTGAGCGCCTTCTTGAGCACATCCGCCTGGATCTTGGCCGGCAGATCATCCACGGTGATCTCCAAACCCCGGCTCAGCTGGGTGAGGTTCTCCACGGCATTGCCCAGCTCCCGCACGTTCCCCGGCCAGGAATAGGCCTCCAGTACCCGGCGGGCTTCCGGGTGCAGCAGATAGATGTGGCCATCCTTGCGTCCAAACTCGGACAGGAAGTGGTCCACCAGGGCCGGGATGTCCTCCCGCCGCTCCCGCAGGGCCGGCACGGCGAGTTCCACCACCCCCAGGCGGTAGTAGAGGTCCTCCCGGAAGGTTCCGGCCTTCACCATCCCCTGCAGATCCCGGTTGGTGGCGGCGATCACGCGGGAATCCACCTTGATGGTCTTGTTGCCGCCCACGCGGCGGATCTCCTGCTCCTGCAGCACCCGCAGCAGCCGCACCTGGAAGCTCTGGCTGGTCTCGCCGATCTCATCGAGGAAGATCGTACCCCCGGAAGCCTCCTCGAAGAGGCCAGGTTTCTCGCCGATGGCCCCCGTGAAGGAGCCCTTGACGTGGCCGAAGAGCTCGGATTCCAGCAGGGTCTCGGTGAGGGCCCCGCAGTTCACCGCCACGAAAGCCCGGTCCCGCCGGTCGCTGGACAGGTGGATGCTCCGGGCCACCAGCTCCTTGCCGGTGCCGCTCTCGCCGGTGATGAGCACGGTGGCCCGGCTGTTCTGCAGGCTGGCAATGGTCTTGTAGACCGCCATCATCTTCGGGCTCGAGCCGATCATCAGGCTCCGCTTTCCTTTAGGCGAGGCGCCCTGCGCCAAGGTGTGGCCGCTGGACTGGCGGCGAGCCAGGGCCCGGGTCACCAGGGCCTTCAGTTCCTCGTTGTTCCAGGGCTTGCTCAGGAAGTCGAAGGCCCCCTCCCGCACCGCTTCGATGGCCGTCTCCAGCGTGCCAAACCCTGACAGCAGGATGGTGTCCACACCCAGAGGTTTGGCTTCCCGCAGCAAATCGAGCCCATCCTTCTTCGCCTCCAGGTTGATGTCAGAGAGCAGCAGATCGAAGGGCTCCTTGTGCAACAGCTCGATGGCCCTCTCCGGATGGGTGGCCTTGGTGACCTCCAGTCCCATGGCACCCAGGAGTTCCTCCAGGAACTCGCAGGTCTCCTTGCTGTCATCCACCACCAGCACCCGGGCCATGGCCAACCTCCACCCTTGAACTTACCCCAAAGTGTCCTGGCCCCGGACAACCTCCCCGGTTATCCTTGGCTACCCTTTCACGGAGAATTCCCATGCGAACCGTTGTGACAACTGTCATTACAGGCTTACTGTCCGTGGCCAGCCTTCTGGCGGCCGATCTCACCATCACCAGCAAAGTCACCGGCAAGGGGGCTTTCGCCAAGGACTCGGTCCAGGTGCAGTACTTCAACCCCAGCAAGTCGCGGGTCAACCATGGCGGAACCAAGATCGACAACATGGTCGATTACAGCCAGGAGGTCATGTACACCATCGACCATGGCAAGAAGGCCATCACCAAGCTCACCTTCAAGGATATGCAGGAAGCCATGCAGGCCATGGAGGACCAGATGGCGGGCATGCCTGAGATGGTGACGAAAATGATGTTCGGCGACGTCTCCGAAGTGAAGGTGGAGCAGCTGGGGCCCGACACGGTCATCGGCCGCCCCTGCAAGAAGGTGCGGATCACCCTTGGCAAACTGGTCCAGGAGATGAGCCTGGATTCCTCCCTCCAGATCCCCGTCAAGGACTACGGCAAGGCCATGTCCATGATGAACCGCATGCCCGGACAGGCCGGGGCGATGTTCCAGCGGATCTACCAGGAGATGGGCAAGTTGAAGGGCGTGCCCTTGCGCACCCACATCACCGGCCTCATGGGCATGGACATCACCACCGAAGCCACGGCCGTCTCCACCGCGCCCATCCCCGGTTCCGCCTGGGAACTGCCGGCGGACTACACCA
>JAYVRY010000045.1:0-8195 GCA_043775845.1 Acidobacteriota bacterium | reverse complement strand
GGCGATCTCTTCGGCAACGTGGTGCATCTGGGCGAGCGCGAATGCTCCATCCAGCGCCGCCACCAGAAGCTCATCGAAGAAAGCCCCAGCGCCGTGCTCACGCCCGAGCTGCGCCAGCGCATCTGCGACACCGCCATCCGCGCCGCCAAGGCCGTGGGCTATTACAACGCGGGCACCATCGAGTTCCTGCTCGACAAGCGCGGGGACTTCTTCTTCATGGAGATGAACACCCGCGTCCAGGTGGAGCATCCCGTCACCGAGCTGGTCACGGGCATCGATATCGTGAAGGAACAGCTGCGCATCGCCGCAGGCCAGAAGCTCAGCTTCACCCAGGCCGACGTGATCCAGAAGGGCCACGCCATCGAGTGCCGCATCAATGCCGAGGATCCCTACAAATTCACGCCCTGCCCCGGCCGCATCACCGCCCTGCACTTCCCTGGTGGCCCCGGCATCCGCGTGGACACCGCCATGCATCAGGACGCGGTCATCCCGCCCCACTACGATTCCATGGTGGCCAAGCTCATCGCCTACGGTTCCAACCGCACCGAAGCCCTCGCCCGCATGCGCCGCGCCCTGGACACGCTCGTGATCGAAGGCATCAAGACCACGGCCCCCCTGCACCGCCGCATCATGGACCACCCTGACTTCATCTCCGGCGCCTTCTCCACCAAGTGGATGGAGACCTTCATGGAAGAGCTGAAGCGGAACCCAGCCGGGGATCCTCGCTAACGCCACACGGGCAAGGTCACGAAACTCCCGCCGCTCCAGGTGATCCGGAGTGGCGCACCCGCATCGGCCTTGGATTCGAGGCTCACATCCCGCCCCGTCCCGTAGTTAAGCTGCATGCGGGGCTGCCTCGGGACACCCACCACGAAGACGATCCGGCTGCCCTTGGCGAGGAGCCGGCTGGTCAGGCGGCCACTGCTGTAGGGCAACACCACGGGCTTTTCCGGGCGGAGCAGGTGGCGGACGCGACGGTCCTTCATCCAGCTGGCGCGGCCCAGGAACGTGGACAGCAGCAGGTAGTCGCCCCCCTCCGTGAGTTCATACAGGCCCATGACCAGGTCCAGGTCTTTTTTGTTGGTCGTGAAACGCAGTTCGCCGGAAAAGAGGCCGCTCAGCTCCAGGGGCGCGTCAAGGGGCGCGCTGGCAAAGGCGAAGGCGTGGGTGGTGTCGAGGTTCTTGTCCTGGATCTGGATGGGTTGGCCGAACTGCAGCTGGCTATGATCCTTCAGGTCCACTTCCTGGAAAAAGCGGCTCCCTTTCAACGGCGCTTCGGTCAGCTGGAAGGCATCCCCCGAGCGCACGGGCGTAAGGTAGCGCTTGAGGGCGCCATTGGCCATGTCGGCGATGGAAGGCACGGCCTTCCACGCGTTGGCGCCCATCACCTCGTAGTTCACCCGTCCCCTTAAACGGTCGGGCTTCGGCCCGCCTCTCAGCGTGTGGTCCAGCCACTGGTAGCGCAGGGCCTCGATGTCGATGCGGGCCGCCGCGTCAATGCGGTAGCCCTGCAGCAGGTCCTGGGAGCGGCGCTGCCCGCCGATGTGATCATAGGGGCCGATAAGGAAGTAGTGCTCGGCCCCGGGCGCATGGGCGAGGTGTTCCTGGAAATAGTGGAGCGCGCTGAGGGAACAGCCGTCGTAGTAGCCCGTGGTCGTCAACACGGGGAGGGAGATCTCGGCGAATTCGGCCCCATGGGGAACCATGGCCTGCCAGTAGGCGTCGTAGCCGGGGTGGGACAACCAGCGCCGCCAGATCGGATTGGGCGCTCCGTCCAGGTCAGGTAGGTCCGCGTATGGCCGCCCGCTTTCGAACCACTGCCAGTCCAGCCCGTTCCAGTGATTCCAGTTGTTGTAACCCTCCTCATCCAGCCCCTTCGTGCGCGTCACGTAGGGAATCCACTTGTAGAAGAGGTTCTTGAACACGCCACCCTCCATGGGCGTGTCGATGCCAGGCGCCACGGGCACGGAGGGCATGATGGACTTGAGGGCCTTTGGATGCTGCTTGGCCGCGGCCCACTGAGTGAAGCCATCGTAGCTTCCGCCGTACATGCCCACCTGTCCATCGCTCCAGGGTTGCCGCGCGATCCACGCGATGACTTCGGCGGCATCCCCCCCCTCGTGTTCATAGGGTTCGATGGCATCAGGGCTCTGGCGCTTCCCGCGGCTGTTCGCCACCAGGCCCACGAAACCCTCCGAGGCCGAATGCAGCGCTTCCTGCAGGTTGAATTCATTGGCGTAGATGGTGAACTCGAAGGCCGCGGGCAAGGGCTTGGCAGCCCGGGGCCGCACCACCACGGCGCAGAGGGTGGCCCCTTCGCGGGTGCGGATCTGCACGCTTTCGTCGATGAGATAGCGCCGTGCCTCCTCCCGAGCGAGCAGGCCCATGGCCTGGGGCTGGAGCCGTGCCGTGACGAGGAGGGTCTCGTAGGCCTGGAGCAGGTCCAGGGCCTCTTTGGAATTGACCTTCCGCCGGTTGGACAGGGGCTCGAAGGTGGTTTGAAGGGCGGCCGCCGCATCTTCCTTCCGTCCCCCGAGGGCCACGCGGAATTGATAGAGCGCACGGTCATCCAGCCCCTTCACCAAGGCGGCGAAGGCCTCGGCCAGGGCGGGGTCGGCCAGGGCGGTATCGCCCCGTCCAGCCCGCTCCAGCAGCCGTGTGCGCACGAAGAGCTCATGCTGGCGGGTGGCCTTCCCGCGAACCGTCTCGGGCGCGTTTCGCCGGGCGCGGAGCGTGCCAAGGGTATCGAGGGCGGCCCCATCGTCTCCGGCCACGACCTGCAGGCGAAAGCGCTGGTCCAGCGCCTTCTCGGGGTCCGGCTCATTCAGCCCCTCCAGCACCTGGCGGGCTAAGGCGGCCATGGGGGCGGGCTCCAGTGCGGGAGGCAAAGCGTAGGACTGGGCCAGGAGGGGACTGGCGATCAGGACGGTAAGAGAGGACCGGCGGAGGGTGGATGGCACATAGGCTCCAAAGATCTTCCGGAAGTCCGGGGGTGCAGCCATCATTCCCCATTTGGGACCCGTCGGCCACCCCCGTTCATCCCCGACTTGGGGGTCATGGTTGGCCGTTTGAAGCGGGTTGCATCCATGGGAAGGTTGGCTTCCACTCGATCGAAACGAATCTTCAATCCCTGGGCCTGGCCCACAGGACGGATGTCGAGGGAGAAAGGCAGCAGCACGCCGTTCACTGCCCGATAGTCGCCGAGGATGGTTTCCAAATCCACCACCTTGCCCTGGGAGACGGCCTTGTTGACCGTTTTGACTTCCATCCAGGTCTTCAGGTCGATGTAGGACTTCAGTTCATCACCGTTGTTCAGGCTGATCTTCAAGACATAAGCCGCGGCGCCCTCCACCGGCTCCATGCCGACCACGCTCACCCGATGTCCCTTGGCGGTGGCATCCACCAGGGGGCCATCGAAATCCATCTGCAGGGCCACTTGCTTGAGCTGGTCGGGGTTCATAGGTTCAGGCTCCGTCACCGGTCCCCGGCCCGTAAAGGGATCGATGATCCACCCTTCCACTCCGTCGAAAGCCTCCGTCTTCGTCAGTCCCTGAATGCTGGTGTCGGCACGGAAGGCCTGACGCGTGTTGTCGATGCGCAGATCCAGGGCCACGGGCCCGACAAGCACCTGACCCACCGAGGTCAGGGAATGGATGGCCTTGATCTTCGCCAGGCCGCCCCGCGCCTCGATGTGCCGGGCAATGACCTGATCCACTGGGGGCAGGGATTCCGACAAAGGCGCGCTGGCCTGGCCCCTGGCCGGAAGGAAGGCCAACGAGGCCGCGAGCGAACAGACAGAGACGAGGAAAGAGGGGGTCATGGGAACTCCTGGAAAAGTTGAGGAGAGATCCCAGGCGGGACGCCTCCCTCAGGATGGGCCAGGTGGGTCGATCGGGCCGACCGCTGGCTGGGTTGGAAGAGCAGGGGAAGGAAGGCCGTGAGATGACGCTGCCAGGCAGTCCACTGATGGCCCCCGGGGGTTTCGACCAGGGTGGGCCGGAGCCCCTTTTCTCTGAGCCAGGCGATGCAAGCCCGATTTCCTTCCAGCAGGGAGTCTCGGATGCCGACGGAAACCCAGAGCAAGCGGAGACATGCCAGCTCTACCTCCTTCAGATTCGGAAAGAAGGATTCGATCCCCCTGGCGAAGAGACTGGTGGCGCCACTGAACGAACCGATCCAGGCGAAGCGGTTCGGGTGGTTCAAACCCACCTGCAAGGCCTGGGCTCCGCCCATCGAGACACCGGCGATGGCTCGCCAGGCTGCACCCCGCTTCACGGAATAGTGCTGCTCCACCTGGGGAAGGACCTCGTCCAGCAGGTGCCTCCCGAAGACCTCCATCACCTGGAGCTGATCCACCGCATTCAAGAGCAGATTTCCCACGCGATCGGGAACCTGAGGGAACCCGTAGCCCAGCGGAAACACCACGATCATGGGCTCAGCCAAGCCCCGCTCGATAAGGTTGTCGAGGATCACCTGGGCTCTGCCCGCACTAAGCCAGGCCTCGGGCGTTTCAAGCACCCCGTGGAGGAGGCATAGGACCGGGTACCGCTTCCGAGATCGGGCCTTGTAGTGTGGAGGCGTATAGACCCAAAACGAGCGATTCTCCCCCACGGCAGTAGAGAAAGACTCGTGCCGATGGAGCACGCCATGGCGGATGTGGCGCGTCTCCCAAGCCAGCGACTCCGTGCCCGGCACATGAAGCAGGCTTTCGTGGCCCCCCACCACCACCTCCTTGGCCAGCTCATTGGCTGGGTCTTCTACGGGCGCCCCATCCACCAGGAAGAAGTAGGGGTAGAACCCTGGCTCCAGTGCCCCGGTGGTCAGGGCCCAGATCCCGTCTGCAGTCGACTGCAGGGCGGCTGCAGGCTCATCGTCCAGGACCAGCTGGACAGTCCTGGCCCCGGGGGCATGGCAGCGAAAGGTGGCGCGGCCATCCGCATGAACCTCCGGCGACCTCACCACCCGAAACAGCCGGGGTATTGAACTCTGAATCGAGGCTGGCGGCAGGATGGCGGTCGGATCTGGCTCGGATGAACCAAGGCCCGCGAAGCCAAGGCAGGCCAAGCCGAGCACCTGCAGGCACGACGAAGAAAACATGGAGTCTCCAGGAATTGAAGAATCAGGTGTCCGTGGCCTCAGTCCGTGAGATCCGAACCTTCGAAGCTGGAAATCTCTTGCAACATCCGTCGCGCCCGATTGAGGCTCGTGCCTGCGGCGGCATCTTCCAGCTTCCTGGCCAGTGCCGGCCGACCCTGGGCCCACTTCAGGAAGAGGAGGGTGAGGAACAATCCAGCTGCCCCAGCGATGACATTCCACATGACCCAGCTGCCCAGCACCGGCGGCAACCTCAGCACCAGATCCACACCGAAGAGGCCCATGAAGACCATCACCGTAAAGGGAATCCAGAGCAACAACCAGGGCAGGCCGAGCCAGAGGCCACCCACCACATAGAAGCGGCGCAGATAGGCCAGCTGCGTTTGGATGCGGAGGACCGGGGCCCCGAAGTCAATGCGGTGGATGAGCACCTGGATGCGGATGCCAAAGCCCACCAGAACCAGGCCGTAGGCATGGAAGAACAGCCCGGTGATCAGCAGGTGGGGCTCCTGGCGATGGTTTGTCCAGAACCCCACGGAGACCAGCACCAGCAACGCCCCCAGGAGGATCTGGATGGCCTGCCCCCAGACCAACGGGCGCAGGCCGTGCCTGGCCCTCTCTGCCCGGCTCTCCCGGAGGAGCTGCAGGTTGAGTGCCGTTTGCCGATCCAGCTTCTGGTTCAAGGCCTCCCAGGCGGACTTGAAATCATCGAGTTCCATGGGGTGCTCCCTTAGGCGACAGGGCCGGGCGTGAAGCCCTGGCGAAGGCGTTGCTTGATGCGGTCGATCTTGGTGGCGACGTTGGTGGCGCTGAGACCGAGGATGTCGGCGATCTCCTGATGGCTCTGGCCCTCGAGATAAAGCAGGACCAAGGCCTTGTTCAGGCGATCCAACCCCTCAATGAACCGATGCAGGGTCTGGATGTCCTCTGGAGCCGAGCCCGTTTCAGCGTTCACTGGGAGATCGCGGAAGTGTTCTTCGCCGGAGAGCAGGTCATGGTGCGCCCGTTCCTGCCGGTGGAAGCTGATGGCCACGTTCAGGGCGATACGGTACATCCAGGTGGAGAACTTGCAGCGACCATCGAAGCGGGGGTACGAACGCCAGACCTGCAGCGTCATTTCCTGGAGAAGGTCGCCCCGATCCTCGATCCTCGGGCAGTAGGTGTTGGCCACCTTGCGCAGGATGCCCTGGTGAGCATCGAGCAGGGCCAAGCATGGGTCATGGTCGGTGATGGAAGACATCGGATCCTCGGGGAGCGCCCCGGATTCAGGCCGCCGTCACAAGATGATTCGCAAGGTGAGCAGAATAATCACACCACGGTTGCAAAAGGAGCCCGAACCAAGGCCCCGCACGCACCGGACGGTGCCGGAACCCTCGGAATCCGATAGACTGGAACCCTTGCCGCTATAGCTCAGTTGGTAGAGCGCCCGCCTTGTAAGCGGATGGTCGTTGGTTCAATTCCGACTAGCGGCTCCAATCCCTGGGAGCCTCATGGACCTCTTCACCCCGTTCCGGTCATGAGCGAACCCACCCCGCAACGCCCCAGCCTCCTGCGTTCCGCGGGGGTCGTGGGGCTCATGACCCTGCTGAGCCGCATCACGGGGCTGGCCCAGACCTTCTTCCTTAGCCACGTGTTGGGCGCGGGTCCAGCGGCGGACGCCTATGCCCTGGCCTTCCGCCTGCCCAACCTGCTGCGCCGCTTCACGGCCGAAGGCACCATGACGGCCGCTTTCCTGCCGACCCTTTCGCAAGCGGAGGCCGCCGAGGGTGAGTCCGCCATGAAAGCCGTGGCGGCCCGCTTCCTGGGCACCCTGCTGCTGATGCTTCTGCTTGGCGTGGTCCTGGTCCTGCTGTTCATGGGGCCTCTGGCGGGCCTGCTGACGCTCTGGCGACCCGCGACCCAGGGCGAACTCACGGCGAAGCTGGGCCGCATCATGTTCCCCTACCTGGCCCTGGTGAGCCTCACGGCGGGCTTCACGGGCCTGCTGAACCTGCGCCACCGCTTCGCCCTGGCCGCGTCCGTTTCGGTGTTCTGGAACCTGGCCTTCATCGGCTTCGGGTGGACCACGCTGCAGATGCTCAAGCGGCACGGCGCGGTGCCCATGGACACGGTAGCCGTCATCTGCGCTTGTTCCGTGCTGGCGGGCGGTGTGCTGCAGCTGTTGGTCATCCTGCCTGCCGTGCGCCAGGAGGGCTTCGGCCTTTCCCTGGGCCTGCACCTGCGGGATCCCTGGGTGCGAACCGCCCTAAAGCGCATGGGGCCGGGAATGTTGGCTGCGGGCATCTATCCCATCAACGCCCTCATCAGCAGCATGCTGGCTTCGAGCCTGGCCAATGGCGCCCAGATCGTGCTCTACAACAGCGGCATGATGAGCGAAATGGTCATGGGGCTCTTCGCCATGAGCCTCGCCACTGCGGGCCTGCCTACGCTCTCGCGCCAGGCCGAGGCGCGGGATTGGCCCGCCATGAACCGCAGCCTCATGCAGTCCCTATCGACTTCTGCCCTGATGGTGCTGCCGGCCTCCGTGGGGCTCGCCATCCTGGCTCGGCCCATCTGCGCGTTGCTCTTCCGCACCGGCGCCTACACACCCGATGCCTCGGACTGGACGGCCCTCACCCTGGTGTTCGGCTGCGTGGGTCTGGTCTTTGTCGCGGGGCAACGCTTAGGCAACCAGGCCCTCTACGCCCTCAAGGATTATCGCGGCCCGGCCACCTTGGCGGGCGGCACGCTGCTGCTGAACGTGCTGCTGAGCCTGGCCCTGCTGAAGCCCCTGGGCACCGGTGGGCTGGCCCTGGCCAACGGCCTGGCCAGCCTGGTGGGTCTGCTGTTGCTGGTGCTGCGGCTGCGGCCCCGCCTGCCTGGCCTGAGTCTGCGCCCACTCTTGAACGCGACAGCCCGAGCCCTCGCGGCCTGCGTCTTCATGGGCCTGCTGGCTTGGGGCGGTGGCAGGCTCTTGTCCCTGGACACGCCCCACGCCTTCACGCGCTGGGCCCTCTCCCTGCGGCTGCTGCCCCTGGTGGCCCTGTGCGCCCTGGGCTACGGCGTGGCTGCCACCGCTTTCGGGCATCCCGAAGCGGTGGATCTGGTGGATAAGCTCCGGC
>JAYVRY010000044.1:0-2507 GCA_043775845.1 Acidobacteriota bacterium | reverse complement strand
TTGGACAGACCTTCGTGAAGCTGGCGGACAGTGGAAGGACCCTTCGCCCAGAGCAGGCGGAGGACCGAAAGCTCAGCATCGGTGGGGATGGGCAAGCCTTCGGAAGGCTGGGGGGACATGGCGACTCCTGATATACGGTGACTATCGTACGTCGTGTGCCGTGATTGTCAACGGCAATCGCCGTACTTTGTTGAAATCACTCGGAATGAAGCCGCACGGGCCTCCCGGTGCGCTTCGTGAACGAGCACCTCAGCAGCGCCGAGGCCGAGCGCCTGCTGCGCGAGCGGGGCGTCAAGCCCGAGAAGCGCAAGGCCATGCTCGATGCCGCCGCCGCGGTGATCTTAGGCGAACGACTGGCGGACCGGCGGGCGAAGGGACTGCCGGTGGCTGCGTTGGGCTGAGCCGGAAGCGGGTCTTCGCTCCCACCCTGTGCTTCGGGCTGGTGGCTCGCCGCGCGGGTTGGCGGGCATCCGGGGCGGGCACCCTCAGGATCACCCCTCCCATGGGGCCTGGGTCCAGGGGTGGGAGCGGGTTCCGGCTCTGAACTTGCAGGTATGGGAGATGCACTGTCATGACTCCGTGCTCCTGCCTCCGATGCGGCCAGGATCTTGGCGTCAGAGCTTTCAATGGGAGTTGTGACGAGATGAATCCTCGACCCGCGCTAGGCTGATTCCCCCGAAATGCACCGGAGAAGACCATGGAAATCAGGCAGATAGCCATTGGGGCTGCCCTTGCCGCAAGCCTGGCGGCGCAAGAAGAGAGACAGGGCTTCAATTGGGTCGGCTTCCCGTTGGGGAGCCTTTCTTTCGATTCCAAGACTGCCCTGACCACCGCCCCGACATATGGCCTCCAGGGGGGCCGGATCTTTGACCAACACCGATTCGGGCTTAGTTTCGACGCGATGGTCAGCCAACCGAAGAGTGACCTCCTCCCCGGTCGGACCTTCAGTCACACCGCCCTTTCCCTGACCCTGTTGACGGGTTTGTCGGATTCAGGTTCTGGCCGGCTCTGGCCCTACTTCGGCCAGGGGCTGGGGGCCGTCTCCATTCCCAAGATCGATCCTTCCACCCTGGAACTGCGGACCGTCAAGGCGGGCTCAGTGCATGTCTCGCTGGGCTTTCGCCATCGGCCGAGCGCTGGTTTCATCTGGGGCCTTGAGGGGCGTTATCTGTTTGTCTTCTCAAACCCAGACATGAAGGAAGCCCAAGGCTCCCTCATGGCCGGGTTCTCCTGGGGCGGGCGGCCGATTTCCAGCCCCCCGACCTCGAGACAGGGCCTGAAGGCGGCCGCTCCACCGCCGGTTCCGCTGCCCCTGGTACCGGCGGTCCAGCCCCTTCCGAGTCGCCAGGAGGTTGCGGAGCCTGCGCCTGCCCCGGTGGTCAGACCTATGGTGGCGGTCCCCCAGCCAGCCCCGATCCCTCCGCCAGCACCAGTCACGCCGCTGCCTGTGCCCCTCCCGGTGGTGATTCCAACCCCCGCCCCAGCCAGCCAGGTGATGCCGGTCGCGCCTCGGGTTGGGCTGGACGCCGAGCGCACCGCCCGGCTGGACGCTCTCCGCAAGGGCGACCTAGCCCTGGCCGTGGAACTGGGGCGGAGGCACATCGCCTCGCTTGCCCCAGAGCGATGGACGCTCCGGCTTGAGGTCGCGACCTTGCCCTCCACCTTGAAGCGCGCCGTCGAGGCCTTCCCTGGTGGCAACCCTGATTTGTTCATCGTGCCCATGACCCTCAAGGATGGGACAACTGGCTACCAGCTGTTTCTGGGCGATTACCCCTCGAAAGCCGACGCGGAACGGGCCTCCCGGCTGGTTCCTCCCTTCTTCCTCAAGGGTGGGCAGCGCCCCCTGCTGTTCCCTGTGCAGCGCCTCCTCCCGACGGCACCGATGCCGCTGCTCGCCCCCCGGGCGGAAAGCGCCCAGGCGGTTGCGGACCCCTGCTGCCCTGAGGATGATCCCGCCCCCCCAGTGCGCCTGCGGGTGGGGATGGATCCCGAACGCGCCGCCCGGCTGCAAGCCCTGCTCAACTGCGACATGACCCTGGCCATCGAACTGGGGCGGAAGCACCTCGTCTCGCTTCCGGCCAACCGCTGGACCCTCCGTCTGGAGGTCGCCATCTATCCCTGCACCCTGAAGCGTGCCGTAGCGGCCTTCCCCTCCGGGGATCCCGACTTGTTCATCGCCCCCTTCACACTGCCGAGTGGCACGCCGGCCTACCAACTCTTCCTCGGTGATTACGCGACCGGAGCGGACGCGGTGCAAGCTGGAAAGGTCGTGCCCCCCCTGTTCCTCGAGGACGAGGAGATTCCCATCCCCTATCTGGTCAGCCGCGTTCCCGACCGCTGAAAATCTGATCGCCGTGCCCCGGGCCATGGCCAGCCACCGCGGCCGGGCTCCTGATTCAGGGCTTGCTGTGCTTCCCGAAGGCGGCCTCGAATTGCCGGATGGCGACGGGATCTCCTTCCCGGCGGATGGGTTCCGCGAACTCCTGCGGGTGGCTTTCCGCGAACTC
>JAYVRY010000043.1:0-8252 GCA_043775845.1 Acidobacteriota bacterium | reverse complement strand
CCACTGAAACGCATGGGCACGGAAACAGAAGTGGCCTCGCTGGCGGCGCACCTGTTGAGCGATCAAAGCGCATGGACCACGGGGGCCGTTATCACGATTGATGGTGGTGCGGATGCCGTCTACTAGGCCCGCTGGAGAGCGGATGCTCAGCGGTGCGGGGCCCCGCTCGGGAGGCTGCTGGTGCAGCCTCCGCTCGCGACCCGCATCCGCTTCGCGATGGTGGTGCGGATGCCGTCTACTAGGCCCGCTGGAGAGCTGATGCTCAGCGGTGCGGGGCCCCGCTCGGGAGGCTGCCAGTGCAACCTCCGCTCGCGACCCGCATCCGCTTCGCGGCGGCACAGACGCCGTCCATTCGTTCCAGGGGAAGGCTGTGCTAGCAGCCTTCCCGGATCACGATCCGCATTGCAGGCTGCTGAGACGCAATCAGGCCGTGCTGACCCTGACATCCACGGGATTCTTGAAGGTGTCGTAGAGTGGCGAGGTTCTCAGCACCTGGGCGTGAAGCTCCTTGATCTGCTGCGGGGTGCCGTTGCAGTCGAGGTGGACCTTGACGCGAATCTGGGAGAGCCCGGGGCGGATGCTTGAATCCAGTTCCATGAAGCCCCTGAGATCCGTGTCGGTCTCCAGTTCGAAGTTGAGGCTGATGATGTCAATGCCCATGGCTGCGGCCGTGTAGGCGTAGGTCACGCTCATGCAGGAACTGAGTGCGTGCAGGGCGGCTTCTCCCGCGTTGGGCGCGAGGTCTGTGCCCAGAAGGGCGGCGGGCTCGTCTCCCTCCAGGAGCATGGGGGTGCTCCGCTTGTGGGTCATCCCGGCGCCATACAGAGAGTCGAACGTGCTTTGGGAGTGAGCGCGGCTCATCCATTTGGATTTGGAACGGAACTGGAATTTGGCGAGGGCCGGGTTCGCCTTCACCTGGGTGACGAGGGCGGTGAGCTCGTCCACATTCACGCCGTTGCGGATGGTTGCGATGGTGCCCATGAATCCTCCTCGGGAAGCGCGCCTCCGAAAGGGGAAGCCACCTGCGGCCTGCCGCAAGGGAAGCGCTGGGGGTGGCATCCGCAGGTAGCACTGGCTCTCAAGCGCAGGGGCCTGGGGATGGAGACACCCAGCATGGGGCGAATTGAATTTGAATCAAGGTCGCAAAATGTGATCCATCCTGCCGATCATCACTCCACGAAATCGAGATCCCGCCCATGGGTTTCCGGCAGGCCCCACAGGGCCCCGAAGGCCAGGGCGAAACACACGGCGCCCACGGCCCAAGCCGAGCCCACCATGCCCAGGGAACCCCGGAAATACAGGAAGCTGCCGGTGATTAAGGGGACGGCGCCTCGAACAAAATTTGGCACGGTGGTGGCCACCGTGGCCCGGAGGTTGGTGCCGAACTGCTCGGCGGCCACGGTGACGAAGACGGCCCAGTAGCCTGTGGCCAAGCCCAGGTAGCCCGCCAGCAGGTAGAAGAGGCCTGGGGTGAGGCCCCGAGCCGTCAGGTAGATGGTGACGCCGACAAGGGCGGCGGCCACAAACCAACCCACCACCTTCTTGCGCGTGTGCCAGGCCTGGCTGAGAAAGCCGCTCAGCACGCTGCCCAGGGTAATGCCGGTGTAGCAGAAGGCCACGGCCGTGCCCGCGTTCACCTTGCCTGACACCCTCAGTACCGGCGCGAATTCCGGTGAGAAGGTGATGAGAATACCCACCACGTACCAGGTGGGCAGGCCGATGAGGATGCAGCGCACGTAACGGCCCAGGCGATCCCAGCTGGTGAAGAGGCTGAGGAAGTCGCCGCGCGCCACGGTGGATTCGTGAGTCTTCGCGAACATGAAGCTTTCCCGGATGCCTACGCGAAGCAGCAGCAACAGCAGGCCCAGCCCCCCGCCG
Organism: Acidobacteriota bacterium; assembly: GCA_043775845.1. GTDB lineage: Bacteria > Acidobacteriota > Holophagae > Holophagales > Holophagaceae > Geothrix. Next base: position 6,374 of record JAYVRY010000043.1, on the reverse strand, counting down.
ATGGCGTAGGTGTAGCGCCAGGGGAAGAAGTCGCCCACCAGCTTGGCGGTCACGGCCCCGAAGATGCCCACCGCCGCCACGATGGCCGTGCCGTAGCCGCGCAAATCTTTGGGCAGGATTTCAGACACCATCGTCACGGCCGCGCCCAACTCACCGGCGAGACCCAGCCCTGCCAGGAATCGCCAGAAGGCGTAGCTGGGCACGGACTGGACGAAGGCGTTGGCGATGTTGGCCAAGGAATACAGCGCGATGCTGCCGAAGAGTGTCGATAGCCGCCCCTTCTTATCGCCCAGCACGCCCCAGAAGATGCCGCCCAGCAGCATGCCCGCCATCTGCCAGTTCAGGAGCCTGGCCCCGACTTCGATCTGAAGCACCGCCGGAACGCCCAGGGCCGTGAGGCTGGGCTGGCGCACGATGGGAAAGAGCAGCAGATCGAACATGTCCACGAAGTAACCGAGGGCGGCCACGAGGACGGTGAGGTTCAGGATGGTGCGAAGGCGGGATGGGGTCATGGTGGTTTCATTGAATCACAAGGGCCGGTCACTGAATCACAGAGAGCCGTCACTGAATCACAGGGATCCGTCACACTGCTTTCATGTCCGAATCAGCCTGGCCCTCTCCCCCCACAGGCACCTGCATCGCGCCTGCTTCCCTGGAGGTGGACGTCGCCATCCTGGGCGCGGGCATCCACGGCGCGGCCCTGGCCCGGGAGCTGACGTTGCGCGGGGTGATCTGTGCCTTGGTGGACAAGGGCGAAGTGGGCGGTGGTACCAGCCAGTGGTCCAGCCAGCTGCTGCACGGCGGCATCCGCTACATGCTCACGGGCGACATCGCGCAGATGCGCGAAGGCCTGGCCGAGCGGGCCACCTGGGCCCGCATCGCGCCCCAGCGCTGTCACTGGGAGGCCTTCTGGATGCCCCACCGCTTCTGGCTGGAGGGACTGGCGCACCGTATCGGCATCGGCCTCTACGACCATTGGGGCGCGGAACGTCCAGGCTGGCCTGAGGTCTTGAAGCGGGGGCATGTGCCGCACGCCGTCTATGCCACCGATCCCCGCAGCCAGAGAGGCCCTTTCCGGGGTGCTACGGCCTATGCCGACCTCATCACCTGGGACCGGGGTATCACCAAGGACCTAGCCGCTTCCAGCGTGGCCCATGTGCTCGACTGCCACGAGCCCGATGGCTTCGAAGATGCGGGCGACGCGCTGAAATCCCTGCGCCTGCGCGATCGCCGGGATGGCACCCCGCGCATCCTTCGCGCACAGCGCTGGGTCTTCGCCCTGGGGCCCTGGACGGACGGAGCCATGGCCCAGTGGTTTGGCGAGACGCGCAAGCGGCTACGGCTCTCCTCGGGCATCCACCTCTGGTTCGACGCCGTGCCGGGATGTGAGCGGCCCTGGGCCATCCGCCGTCCCAAGGGCCGCATCCTCTTCGTGATCCCCCGGGATGGCATGTTGCAGGTGGGCACCACCGAACGGGAAGTCGAGGATGGTTGGGTGCCCATCGCCGCGTCCGAGCGAGAGGAACTGTTCGCGGCCCTCGAAGAAAACCTGCCCGCCATTCCCTGGCGAAACCTGCCCATCCGCTCTGAAGAGCTCGGCGTCAGACCCCTGGTGGCCGCTGGCGGCACCACCTCCCACCTCAGCCGCGAGGCCGTTCTCGAACGCCACGAACGGTTCCAGAACCTCACCCTGGTCCTCGGCGGCAAGCTCACCACCGCCCGCGCCCTCATGGATCACCTGGCCACGAACCTCACGGGAAAGCCCTGCGCCGCCTCCCGGACCGAGCCACTGCGCCTTTGGGATGGACAGGAATCCCGAATCCGGTAGAATCATTCTTTCAGTACGGTCCCGTAGCTCAGCTGGATAGAGCATCAGACTACGAATCTGAGGGTCGGGCGTTCGAGTCGCTCCGGGACCACCAATCAATACAACACTTAGAGCCGCCCACAAGGCGGCTCTTTTGCGTTCAGCTACGGCAAAGATACGGGGCGCCCCTTCGACTCGATCACCTGGTGCGCTTGACCAGTTGAGCCCGAAAGGGGCTGCCTGCCCGCTTCTGCCGGTGCCACACACAAAAGAACTGCCTCTCATGCGAGGCCCACACCTGGGCTCAGAAAGGAGGCAAGTAGGACGTTTATCCTACCCGCAGGCCAGGCTATAGCCTAGCCTAAGACAAACCATAACAACAATTACGAATAATATTCCTTGACCCAGATGTAGGCATTCCTACACTACTGGACATAACGAGACTTCCCAGCGTCCCTGGGAGTACATACACGAACCCCTCCGCATGGTTTCGCCTGAGAAACAAGCCATGGGGAGGGGTAGCAACCCGCGTTGCCTTGCGGCAGCGTCGTCCAACTATTGTGCGGTTGGAATACGCGGTTCGCAAGACGGAAGGGTGAAATCGCTGGGGGTTCCTGCAACGACCTCCGCACCTTGGAGGCCGCAATGGCTACCCGCAAGGAAACCCCAGAGCCCGTGAAGACTCCCTTCCTCACAACCCAACAAGCCGCCGAGTACCTGGGCATGAAGAAGGCCTATCTCCAGCGCCTCCGCATGACGGGCGAAGGCCCGGAGTATCTGCGCATCAGCCCTCGCCGGGTGCTCTACATCATGGACGACATCACGCGCTGGCTGGAAGCCCAGCGGCGGCGGTCCACGGTAGATCCCGGCCCCTATTACCAGCGCCGCTAATCGACTGCTGACGCGCCCTTGAGGCCACCGGGCCCCGGCTCTGCCTGGGGCGTGTCACTGCGCCAGTGTGGCTGAGACCTTGCACACATTTACGATGAATGGTGGTTCGGACTCCCCGCACAAGGAGGCTCGGAACGCCCCGGCTTCGCCCTGCTCTTCGACCTGGGAAGGCCTGGCCGTTCTCGATACACCAGAAGGCCCGCTCGTAGTCGATCCCACTTCAGGAGAAGTCCTCGACACATGGACGGAAGCGATTCGCACAGCGCGGTACCGCGCCTGTTCAGCATCTCGCTATGCCTCGGCGCTGGCGGAATCCCTCGCTGGCGGAAAGGTTCGCTTAAGCCGGGATGACACCGGAGAAGTGATCCTCTTGGATGCCGAGGGGCATGAGGTCATGGCCAAGCCACCCTCGATCCACCAAAAACTGTTCCGTCTATTCACTCCCACCAAGGTGTCCGGCCATGGCATTGGCCTCTACCATGTGCGCTCCATCCTTCAGACCTATGGCGGATCGATCATGGTGCGGTCCGCGGAGAACGGAGGCACCACCTTGAAGGTCACCTGGCCGGAGACCCCGAGGCATTTAGTGTTGGTGACCTGACGTCCCTGCTGACCCTCGTGTCAATTCAACAGAGCTAATCTGCCCTGCCTGCACTGCGGCGGTGGCCCACTACCACGGGCAGGTCTGGAATGGGGCTGAGCCAGCGCGTGCCTTGGGTGTGAGCGAGACCACCATTCGCCGCTATCTGGATCTTCTGGAAGGCACCTTCCTCATTCGCACCCTTCAGCCCTGGCACGCGAACATCAGCAAGCGACAAGTGAAAGCGCCTAAGTTCTTCTTCCGGGACTCCGGGCTCTTGCACCATCTCCTCGGCATTCATACGCCCCTGGAACTCGAACACCACCCTAAGAGCGGCGCTTCATGGGAGGGCTATGCCGTGGAGGAAATCCTGGCCGCTGTGGAGCCTGACGAGGCCTATTTCTGGGCCACGCATGCGGGGGCAGAACTCGATCTGCTCCTCGTGAAGGATGGCCGACGCATGGGCATCGAGTGCAAACGTGTCGATGCACCGAAGCTCACGCCATCCATCAAGGCTGCCTTGACGGATCTGGACCTGGACCATCTGGCCATCGTCTATCCCGGAGACCGCAGGTACGCCCTATCCGACCAGGTGACCGCGGTGCCCTTGGTGTCGCTTGCAGCAGCGGATGCGGGAACATGCCTTCCAGGCATCACCAAGCTTTGAATAAGGGACGGCAGGAGGCCTTTCGTGCAGAATGAGCCAGGGATCGCCATGACGACAGAAGCGGAGTTGAAGGCCAAGCCGAGGACATCCGAGGCGCTGTTTACTGGGCCCGGAAGCGCTGGGGAGTGCCGTGCTGCCATGGCGGCGCGGGATCGAATCCGGCGGGAAAAGATCTTCAAGGACACGGCGGATGCCTGAGGGACTTGAGGCAGTAAGGACGGCGCACGTTCCGAGTCTTCAGCAGACCCTTTGGCTGAGTCCCCTGGGCCATTTGCGTCTCGCATTCTGGGATGAAGCGCCCGCGCTGGATCCTGAGCTTCTGGAAGCCTTGCCGCCTGTCTTCGCGAAGGGCACGGGGCATGGGCTGCTCTACCTGGGAGCGACCCAGGCAGGCCGGTTGCTGCCGCCGGGCCTGGGCTATTGGCGCGATTTTGGGGTTCGCTTCATCACCGCCCTCTGCCTGCGGCCCGAGGGGGAGGATCCGACTCCCGATCTTCCGGCACCGCCCCAGGAGGCGTTGCAAGCCATCGCGTTCGCGGCTCCGCCCATGCCTGGGGCCGAATACCTGGGTGCCGACCTGTTGCTTGGGTTGTGGGAGGCCACGGCCCAGGCTTTCAACGTGGAATGGATGGCGTCGGGGGGCTCGATTCAGGATTTCCTGCACACCCTGAACCCTGTCTGGAATGTGGTGGGCCGGGTGCACTTCAATCTCGCGGAAAACCGCAAGGATCCTGACGCGCCCTTCGCCTTTCTCGCGACCTATACGGGCGGCCTCACCGCCCAGGGCAAGGCCCAGCACCTGCCTCTGGGACAGGCCCTCAAGGAATACAGTGGCGCGGCCAACAAGGAACGGCTCCTGTCCCTGCTGCTCCCCATCCAGAGATCGGCGGAAGCCTGCCCATGGTTGCGGCTCATGGTGGACGCGGGCGAGATCTTCCACCCCCTGCGCTGGTCCCCAGTGGAGGCTTTCCGTCTATTGCAGGATGTCCCCACCCTGGAAACCGCCGGGGTGGTGGTGCGAATGCCTGCGGGCTGGAAGGCCGGGCGGCCACCGCGTCCCCGCGTGGCGGGCACCGTAGGGGCCAAGGCCCCTGGGAAGTTTGGCAAGGATGCGCTCCTGGATTTCTGCATGGCGATCAGTCTGGATGGCGAGGCGCTGGATCCCGAGGAAGTGCAGGCCCTGCTGGCGTCCACCCAGGGCCTTGCCCTCATCCGCGGCCAGTGGGTCGAGGTCAACCGCGACCGACTCCAGGGCATGATGGATCGCTTCAGAGAGGCCGAGCGCCTCGCGGCCCACGGCGGGCTCGGCTTCTTCGAGGCCATGCGGCTGCTCTCTGGCGCGGGCATCGGCACGGACTGCGGGGAGGAAGTTGATACCGCCACCTGGGGCGCGGTCACCGCCGGTCCCTGGCTTGCTGAAACGCTCCAAGGGCTCCGTTCCCCCGAGGGCTTGGCGACCGTGGATCCCGGCCCGGCCTTGCAAGGCACCTTGCGGCCCTACCAACGGGCCGGAGTTCGATGGCTGCACCTGCTGTCCAGCCTGGGCCTGGGGGCTTGCCTGGCGGACGACATGGGGCTGGGCAAGACCATCCAAGTGCTTTCCTTGCTCCTGGTTCAGAAGCGCGAGGGCTCGGGCCGTCCCAGTCTCCTGGTGGTGCCTGCGTCCCTGCTGGCCAACTGGGTGGCGGAGATCGAGCGCTTCGCGCCCAGCCTCTCGTTCCTGGTGGTCCATCCTTCGGCGTTGCCGACCAGCGCCCTGGCCTCGGAGCCCGATGAACTCGCCGGCAAGGATCTGGTGATCACCACCTATGGGTTCCTGCTGCGGAGCGCCTGGCTGGGTAAGCTCCACTTCCGGCATGTGATCCTCGACGAGGCCCAGGCCATCAAGAACCCCGCCACCAAGCAGACCCGTCAGGTCAAGCAGCTCCATGCCGAGGCCCGCATCGCCCTCACAGGCACCCCGGTGGAGAACCGCCTGGGCGATCTCTGGTCCATCTTCGATTTCCTGAACCCGGGGTTGCTGCGTTCGGCGAAGGAATTCTCGGCCTATGCCGCCCTGCTCGCCAAGCGTGGGGGCAACGCCTACGGCCCGCTGCGCGATCTGGTCCGCCCCTACATCCTCCGCCGCGTGAAGACGGACAAGAGCATCATCTCCGACCTGCCTGACAAGACCGAGCTCAAGGCCTACTGCGGTCTCAGCCGGACCCAGGCTGCCCTCTATCAGGAAGGGGTGAAGGAACTGGCCGAGCGGCTGAAGGCGGTGGATGGCCTCCAGCGGAAAGGCTTGGTACTGGCCTACCTCATGCGCTTCAAGCAGATCTGCAATCATCCCTCTCAATGGCTGGGCGACGGCTCCTGGCACAGCGACCACAGTGGGAAGTTCGCCCGCCTGCGCGAGTTGTGCGACACCATCGCGGCCCGCCAGGAGA
>JAYVRY010000042.1:0-2525 GCA_043775845.1 Acidobacteriota bacterium | reverse complement strand
AGCCGCGCGCGGTTTGGAGCGGGCCGCTACAGCCCCTGGAACTGCGCGGCGCGCTTATTGATGAAGGCGTCCACGCCTTCCCGCATGTCCTGGGTGGCGGCCAGCAGGCCGAAGAGGGTGGCTTCGTACTGAAGGCCCTGCTCCTGGGGCATCTCAAGGCCTTCATGCACCGCCGCCAGGGCGCTGCGGAGGGCCAGGGGGCCCCGGGAGAGGATGATCCGGGCCAGCTTTTCGGATGTGGCCTTCAGGTCAGCCAGGGGCACCACGCGGCTCACGAGGCCCATGCGCAGGGCATCGGCCGCCGGTGTCAGCTCGCCACTGAGGAGCAGGTCCAGGGCCACACCCTTGCCTACGAGGCGGGGCAGGCGCTGGGTGCCGCCGTAGCCAGGGATGAGGCCGAGGCCCACTTCCGGCAGGCCGAACTGGGCGTTCTCGCTGGCGATGCGGATGTGGCAGGCCAGGGCCAGCTCGCAACCGCCCCCCAGGGCAAAGCCGTTCACGGCGGCGATCACGGGTTTGGGGAGGCCCTCGATGCGCTGGAACACAGCCTGGCCCAGAAGGGCCTGCGTCCGGGCACGGGCGGTATCGAGGCTTTTCAGTTCGGAGATGTCCGCCCCGGCCACAAAGGCTTTCTCGCCAGCGCCCGTCATCACCACCACGCCCACTTCGGGGTCATGCTCCAGCTCCGCGAACACGACGTCCAGGGTGCGCAGCACCTCGTTGTTCAGGGCGTTGAGCTTTTCGGGGCGGTTGAGGGTGATCCAGGCAATACGATCGACTTTCTCGACGAGAACAAAGGACATGGAGACTCCGGGTTTGGGATGATTGTAGGCTGAACACCGGTCGACACTCTATGCACGGAGTTTCCGAATGTTCCATCCCCCCCATCCCGAGATCTACCGCGACCAGTTGCGCGCCTTCCTGCGCGAGGACTGGGGCACTCAGGACTGGACCACGGCTTCGGTGCCCGACCGGCCCATGACCGCGCGGGTGGTGGCCAAGGGAAACCTCGTGCTGGCGGGGCTGCCTGTGGCGGCGGAGACCCTGCGGCTGGCCTGTCCCGCCATCATCATTGAGCTGCCCAAGAGCGATGGGCAGAAGGTGGCGGCGGGCACAGAGGTCATGCGTCTGCGGGGTTCCAGCCACGGCATCCTCCTGGCCGAGCGGGTGATGTTGAACCTCCTCCAGCGGCTGTCCGGCACGGCCACCCTCACCCGGCAGTTCGTGGATGCCGTCGACGGCACCGGCGCCCGCATTCTCGACACGCGCAAGACCACGCCGGGCCTGAAGCTCCTGGAGAAGTACGCCGTGCGCTGCGGCGGGGGTGTCAACCATCGCCTGACATTGGGAGACGGCGTGCTGCTCAAGGAAAACCATCTGGCGGCCGTGGGGGGCATCCGCGCCGCAGTGGAGGCCGTCCGCCGCGCGGCCCCGAATCTGCTGAAGATCGAGGTGGAGGTCGAGAACCTCGGCCAGCTCAAAGCCTGCCTGGACCTGCCGGATGTGGATGGCGTCCTCCTGGACAACATGGGTCTGGAGCAGATGCGGGAGGCCGTGGCCCTGCGCGATCGCAGCGGCCGGCGCGTGTTCCTGGAAGCCAGTGGCAACCTCACCCTGGACCGCGCCCGCCCCGTGGCCGAGACCGGCGTGGATTTCCTCAGCGTGGGCGCCCTGACCCACAGCGCGCCTTCGGTGGATCTCAGCCTGCGGATGGATTGAGGTGCCAGCTCCGCCGCTGCGCGGCGGAGCTATCAAAAAGACGGGCCCCATCGGGGCCCGTCTTTTTGCAAGGAAAGAAAGATTATCTGACTTCCAATTTACGGGCTTCCAGCAGATGGCCCATGGCCTTCTCCAGGGCCGTCACGGTCTTGGCGTAGGTGATCTGGGACTGCAGTTCGTTGCCCTTGGCGTTATTCAGATCGTTGAGTTTCGACAGCACCAGGAAGTTGGTGCTCATGCCGTTCTCGAATTTCTTCTGCTCGGCCTCGAGGTCCTTTTCGCGGAAGTAGCGGGTCTTCTCGGCGGCGATCACGCCCTTGGAGGAGGCTTCGAGGTTGCGGAAGGCCTGGCGGACTTCCAGCGTGATGCCCAGTTCCAGGTCACGGAGGTTCCACTCGCTCTGGCGGCGGTTCGCCCGGGCCTGGGCCTGGCTGCCCTTGGCGGCACGGTTCTGGATGGGCAGGGAGAACTGGAGGCCGATGGTGTAGCCGGGGTAGGTACCTTTGGAAAGATCCTTGTTCACGGCGCTGAGGCCTTCCGAAGGAATCTGGGAGGCGGCATTGCCATTGTAGGTGGCGAAGGCATCCAGCTGGGGCATGACCCGGTTGTTGGCGGCGGTCTCGAGGACCTGCTTGGATTCGAGATCCAGGCGCGTGCTCTTCAGTTCGATGCGGTTGGCCAGGGCCTGCCTTTCGGCGGCGGCTTCATCCACCTGCAGGGCCTTCACGCTGCTGGGGGCATCTGCCAGCTCCAGGGCGCCGGGCCGCTCGGAGGTGGGATACAGGGCGCGGATGAGGGCGTCCTTG
>JAYVRY010000041.1:0-8366 GCA_043775845.1 Acidobacteriota bacterium | reverse complement strand
CAGATGGCCGCCCTCTCGCTCCACCCCGAGGCGTACCACGGCGAATGGAACTACACCCTGAAACCCCAGACTAGTTAATTTTGTTACAGCTCCTTAGGTTATTTCACCTCGGTCTCCACCGCCGTGATCCAGCGGTAGCCCTCGCCGCCCACGGTGGCGATCCAAGGCGCGCCCTGTTCCTCCCCCAGCTTGCGGCGCAGGTTGGACATGTGGACATCCACGGTGCGGGCGCTGGGACGCGCATCGGGCTCCCAGGCGAGCTGCAACAGCTCTTTCCGACTGTGGGTGCGGCCCGCATGAGTAATGAGGATTTCTAGCAGGCGGAACTCGCGGGGGGTGAGTTCCAGCACCCGGCCATCCCGTTTCGCTTCCAGGCGGGGCAGGTCGAAATGGAAGGGGCCCGAGCTCAACAGGGCCGGGCGATCCATGGGACGGGTGCGGCGGAGGATGGCCTTCACCCGGGCGATGAGTTCCAGCACCGAAAAGGGTTTCACCAGATAGTCGTCGGCCCCCAGGCTCAGCCCCTGGAGCCGATCGATCTCCTCGCCCCGGGCCGTGAGCATGAGCACGGGCACTTCGTCGCGGCCCTCCCGCAGGTTGCGCAGAACCTCGAAGCCATCCATCTGGGGCAGCATCAGGTCCAGCACGATCAGATCGGCGCGATGAGCCCCGTGGGCGGCCAGGGCGGGCACGCCATCGGCCACCGCCTCGACGGAGTAGCCTTCAAAACTGAGGTTGTTCACGAGGAGTTGGCAGAGGGAGGGTTCGTCCTCCACCACGAGGATGTGGGTCACGGCGTCTCGCTCAAGGATCGGTTCGTTCACCATGGCGGGCCTAGGTTGGAAATACAAGATCGAAAAATCAGCTGATTTCCTACTCTGATTGAAGCAATGCCGAGTTTATCGGGGGTCACCCATGGTGTGGGTCACGCTTTCATGCGCTGGGCACTTCCAAAAGGGCGGTGAACCCCTCACCGGGAAATGATTGGCTCATGCACTGGGTACTTCCAACAGGGCAGTGAATCCCTCACCCGGGGCCGAGGAGAAGGTGAGGCCCCAGCCCTCCTGCTGAGCCACCTGGATGAGCAGGCTCAAGCCGAGCCCCTGGCCCTCCCGCTGAAAGCCCTCCTTGCCCTGTTCGCGCATGCGCTGGAAGGGCTTGCCGAGCACCTTGAGCTGATGGGGCTCCAGGCCTTCGCCTTCGTCGCGGATCTGGATGCAGAGCCGCCGACGGTTGCGCCAGGTTTCCAGGGTGACGCGGCCTCGGCCATGCCCCAGGGCGTTCTCCACCAGGGTGAGGATGGCGGCCCGCAGGGAGGGCAGGGGGGCATGACCGGCCTCCTGGGCCAGGTGGAGCTCGAGCTCCCGCCCTTCTAGCTCGAAACCGGGGCGCAGATCGTCAGCGACTTCCTGGAACCAGCTCTGCGTCGCCTGTCCACGGGGCCCAGTGGGGCCACCGCCCCGAATCACCCGGAGCCCGTTCTCGATGATGGTGCTGAGGTGGTCCACCTCCTCGCCGATCTTCATCAACTCCTCATCGGCCCGGTCGGGGCTGAGGCGCCCGAGCCGCAACGAATCGCAGCGGAACTTCAGGATGGCCAAAGGCGTCTTGAGGCTGTGCGTCATGGAGGCCAGACGGTCGGCATCCAGCACGGCTCGGCGCCGTGTGCGATAGCGCAGCCACATGCCCAGGGCGATGGCCAGGCCCACGATGACGGAAACAATCCGCGCCCCTCGCAGCTTCTTTTCGGCGACCTCGCGGGCGGCCTTCTCTGGATCGGGCCAGGGGATGCCAGCCAGATCCCAACCCTCGCCAAACGCATTCGTCTTGGCATACATGCCTATCAGGTAATAGCCCAGGCGACCGGGGTCCGCCTGGAGGTGGGGGGCCTTGCCCCAGTCCTGGAATTCGATGCCTTCGTTCTCGACGTCTTTGTGGAGGATGAGCCCCATGCGGATGGTGGGGTTGGGTCCGAGGGCCAGACCCAGCTCTCGCTCGACCTTGGGGGAGCCTGGTTGCCAGCGTTTGATGACGATCCAGCGGTCGGAAAGGAGCACCACCGTGGCGATTCGGCCATAGTCGGGATCCAGTTCTTTTGCGGGATTCCACTCAAAACGCTGGGCCATTTCGGCGTGCGCAATCCAGCCCAAGTAGAGCTGCGACAGGGTGGGATCGAGGGCCGTGGCCAGATGGTTGTCGTCGCGGAGCCAGAGCCGGCGGCCCTCGAAACGGTCAAGGAGGGCCACAACCAAGGGCTGCTCTTCCAGAAACCGTTCCACGGCCGGCTCGACGCCAGTCCGAATACTGGGCAGGACGGGCAGGTTTTTCCAATGTCCCTCCACGGCCTCGAGGTACGACCAGTGGGCATCTGCGAAGACCTGCTTGGCATCCATGATGTGGTTTTTGACGTAGATGTCCGGCGCCTTGTAGAGGAGCCCGGCGGTGACCAAGCCCGCGAGGATCAGGAGCAGCAGCCCCCCGTGCTGCTGCAGGCGTAACCAGCGCCCAGGCCCGGAAGTGCCCTGGCGCAACAGTCGAAAGCGGGAAGAGCGGTGACGGTACATGGCAGCTCGCAGAAGGGTCCTGCCAGCTTAACGGCAGCACTGCCCCTTCAGGCCAGTGGCATCAGCCGAGGGCCAGCATTCGTTCCAGGGGCTTCAGGGCCTTGAGCCGCAGTCCCTCCTCCATCCGGATGTCGGGCTGCAGGTCGCGCAGGCTGAGGTAGAGTTTTTCCAGGCTGTTCAGCTTCATGTAGGGGCATAGGCTGCAGTTGCAGCCGCTATCGGCCGGGGCGGGAATCAGCTCGGCACCGGGCCGCCGCTGGCGCATCTGGTGGAGGATGCCCGCCTCGGTGGCCACGATGAAAGCGTTGGCGCTGTCCTTGGCCACGAAGTTGAGCAGGGCCGCCGTGGAACCCACGAAATCCGCCAACTGGCTCACGGTGGCATCGCATTCGGGATGGGCGATGAGCTTGGCTTCGGGGTGCTGGGCCTTGAGGGCCGCCAGCCGCTTGGCCGTGAACTGCTCATGCACGATGCAAAAACCCGGGAACAACACCATGTCCCGCCCGGTTTGCTTCGCCACCCACTTGCCCAGGTGGCGGTCGGGCGCGAAGACAATCTTGCGGTCCTTGGGGAGGCTCTCCACCACGCGCACCGCGTTGCTGCTGGTGCAGATGATGGTGCTGAGCGCCTTCACACCGGCCGAGCAGTTGATGTAGCTCACCACATCGTGATCGGGGTACTGCTTCAACCACTGCTCAAAATAATCGGCGGGGCAGCGGTCCGCCAGGCTGCACCCGGCATCCATGTCGGGGATGACCACGGTCTTCGTAGGATTGAGGATCTTGGCGGTCTCGGCCATGAAGTGCACGCCGCAGAAGGCGATGACATCGGCATCGGCCTTGGCGGCCTGCTGGCTGAGCTGGAGGCTGTCGCCCACAAAATCAGCCAGGTCCTGGATTTCGGGCTCCTGATAGTAATGGGCCAGGAGCACAGCCTTTCGTTCCGCCTTCAGTCGCTTGATCTCCGCCACCAGGTCGATGCCGGCAGGAATGCTTTCAAGGTCGGGGACGTAGGGGGCGGTAAGGTCCATCTCTGTATTCTAGCCCTTGTCCAGAAACCGTCGAATGCGGAGGCTCGGCTCGGGGTGATCGAATACCTCGCAGAACGCGGCCCGCTCCCAGGCCTGGGCGGCCCCTCGGGGCAAACAGGCCTGATGAGCTTGGAGGTTTCCGAGAAGTTTTAGCGCCCGTTCACAGGCCTCAAATTCTGTTGCCACCTGATCGCTTCCGTTATCCTGAAGGCGAATCGCTGACTCCAGATGGATGCGGGAATCCGAAGACTGACCTCCAGGGGCGGTTACCGGTCCAGGTCTAGATGGATGCATGCCTTTTCGTCCAATGGGGGGACACATGGTCAAGTCGCAGGGAACGGACACATCCAGCATCTCACGGCTGGATCAGATCAAAGTCAGCCAGTACTTCGGCTGCAATACATTCAGCGAACGCACCATGCGCGAACGGCTGCAGAAGGATGTCTACAAGGCCTACCGCCAGGCCCTGAAGCGTCGTGAGCCCCTGTCGCCAGAGGTGGCGCGCAGCGTGGCCCTGGCCATGAAGGAGTGGGCCCTGGAGCAGGGCTGCACGCACTTCACCCACTGGTTCCTGCCCATGACCGGCGCTACGGCTGAGAAGCACGATGCCTTCATTACCTGGGATGAGGTTGGCACCGTCATCGAGCGTTTCAGTGGCAGCCAGCTCAGCCAGGGCGAGCCTGACGCCAGCTCCTTCCCCAGCGGCGGCCTGCGCGCGACCTTCGAGGCCCGCGGCTACACCGCCTGGGATCCCGCCAGCCCGGCCTTTCTCATGGAAGGCCCCCTGGGCAAGACCCTTTGCATCCCCACCGCCTTCGTGGGTTACCACGGCGAAGCCCTGGATCACAAGGTGCCATTGCTGCGCTCCATGGAGGCCCTGTCGGACCGGGCCAAGACCGCCCTCAAGTTCTTCGGCGTGACGACGGAATCTGTGGTGGCCCAGTGCGGGCCCGAGCAGGAATACTTCGCCGTGGATCTCGACCTGGCCCAGCAGCGGCCCGACCTCATGTTCGCCAACCGCACCCTTCAGGGTGCCAAGCCCCCCAAGGGGCAGGAGCTGGAAGACCACTACTTCGGCAGCATCAAGGAGCGAGTACTCGGCTTCATGCAGGAAGTGGAATTGGAGTGCTTCAAACTGGGCATTCCCGCCAAGACTCGCCATAACGAAGTGGCCCCCAACCAGTTCGAGCTCGCCCCCATCTACGAAGCCGCGAACCTGGCCAGCGACCACAACCAGCTGCTCATGGAGCTGCTGAAGTCCGTGGGTGAGCGCCACAGCCTGGCCATCCTGCTTCATGAGAAGCCCTTCGCGGGCGTCAACGGCAGCGGCAAACACGTGAACTGGAGCCTGGCCACGGATGAAGGCCAGAACCTGCTGGAACCCGGCCAGACGCCGGAGGAGAACCTGCAGTTCCTCTACTTCCTCAGTGCCACCCTGAAGGCCATCCACACCCACGGCGGCCTGCTCCGCGCCGCCATCGCCAGCGCCGGCAACGATCACCGGCTGGGTGCCAATGAAGCGCCCCCAGCCATCATGTCCGCCTTCCTGGGCGCCCAGTTGAATCACATCCTCGATGCCATCGAAAAGGGCGACGCGGCAGATGCCTCCATCCAGCGCATCCTCGATCTGGGCATCGGCAACCTGCCCGCCATCGAAAAGGACGCCACCGACCGCAACCGCACCAGCCCCTTCGCCTTCACGGGCAACAAGTTCGAATTCCGCGCCGTGGGCTCCAGCCAGCCCATCGCCCTGCCCCTGACAGTCATCAACGCCGCCGTGGCCGAGGCCTTGGAAGGTCTCAACGCCAAGCTGGAAGCGGAGATCAAGGGTGGCAAGGAGCACAAGGCCGCCGTGATGGCCGTGGTCAAACAGGCCATTCAAGAGACCAAGGCCATCCGTTTCGAGGGCAACGGTTATTCGGATGAGTGGAAGCAGGAAGCCGAACGCCGTGGCCTGCCCCACGCCAAGGACACCGTGGCGGCGCTGCACATCTGGGAAGAGGCGGCGGTCAAGGCCGTGTTCTCCAAGCCCGGGATCCTTTCCGAGGGTGAACTGGAATCCCGCCTTCACATCCGCCACGAGCAGTACCAGAAGGCCATCGCCATCGAAACCCAGGTGCTGCGCCAGATGGCGGAGACCCAGATCCTGCCCTCCATCACGGCGGATCTCGGCGCCCGCGCTGACAGCCTGGGCAAGCTGGTAACAGCGGGCATCACCGTTCCCGAGAGCCTGAAGGCTGCCCTCCAGGCCCAGGCCACCCTGGCCGGTGAAGCCCAGGTTCGACTGAGCGCCATGAAGGAGTCGCTTGTCGCCGCCGAAGCCATCGAGGACCTCCACGCCCGCACCAAGGCCTTCGGCCACCAGGTGAACCAGGCCAAACACGCCCTGCGCGAAGTGCTGGATCACCTGGAAGAAGCCTGCGACGCGGACCTGTGGCCCTTGCCGAAGTACTGGCAGTTGTTGTCGCCCTTGCTCTAGTTTCTGTTCATTCGCATGAAAATCGGGCCGCGCTTGCGGCCCGATTTTCATGCGTGAGAAACGGTCTAGCGGCCGAAGCGGAACACGGCGCTGACCTGCACCCAGGTGGCGGTATTGAAGCCAAAGCCATCGTTGCCGCCCTGGTCCACGAAAATCTGGTTCAGGGTGCCCTCCAGCGAGAACATGGGGCTGAAGGTGAAGCCGCCGCCGCCTCGGACGCCCAGCTTGCCGCTCTGGGCGGAGCTGCCCGTGATGCGTCGACCAGCGCCATTGGTGTAGGCCCAGTCCTCCTTGACGCTGTTCATGGTGGCACCGGCGATGGAGTACCAGCCCATGCGTGGACTCTGGAAGTGATAGACCCAGTCCGCCCCGGCCTGCAGGGCCTTGAAGGCGTTCTGGTCGCCGGAGCCACCGCCCCAAGTGGAGCCAGGGAAGTCCTGGAAGGTCAGCTGGGCCCGCACCTGGTGGTGGGAGGTGAGGTTGAAATCGAGGTGGCCGCCCACATGAGCGCCGAAGATTTGGTTGGTGCCGCGATAGGACTTGTCCTTGAGGTCGCCGAGGGGCAGGGACAGGCCGGTGTGCAGGCCACCGGTGATGTCCTGGGCGGAAAGCAGCGTGCCCGTGAGGGCAAGGGTGTAGAGCAAGGTGCGGGACATGGGTTCTCCAGGAAAGCGGGCTCGGTTCGGAGCCACAGCTAGCCTAGCGGCGCGGGGCCGGGGGCGAATCAGCCATTGGGTCTAGTTTGAAGTGGCTATTCCAGGGTGACGCCACGCCCAGACCGAATGCGCTCCTCGATGCGCGTGGTGCTGTGGCCTGGCAGGAAGGGGATGAGCACGAGCTTGCCACCGCGACCTTCCACGAGGTCCCGTCCCACAACGGTTTCAGGGGTATAGTCGCCACCCTTCACCAACACATCGGGTTGCAGGACGCTGAGAAGTTCGAAGGGCGTGTCTTCGTCAAAGCGGACCACCGCATCCACGCTGCGCAGACCCAGCAGGATGGCAGCGCGGGCGGCTTCGTTCTGCAGGGGCCGGGAAGGGCCTTTGAGCCTAGCCACAGAGGCATCACTGTTGAGGCCCACCACCAGGAAGTCGCCCAGGGCCCGGGCGTCGGCCAAATATTGAACGTGGCCCGGGTGGATCAGGTCGAAACAGCCATTGGTGAAGCAGAGGACCTTAGGCCGGGGAACGGCGGCCAGGAAGGCTTCGGGGCTCTGGAAGAAACGGGTCAGTGACGGCATCAAAGGACCTGGATAAAGTGATTGATTCGGGGACATTCCCAGGAGAAGTCTGCCATGCCCCTTTACGAGTACCGTTGTGAAGCTTGCGGCCAGGCCGAAGAGAAGCTGGAAAGCCTGTCGGCCCCTGAGGTTCATGCCTGCCCGGCCTGCGGGGCCGGAGAGGGCATGAAGCGTCAACTATCGGTGGCGGCCTTCGCCCTCGCGGGAGGCGGATGGTACAAGGGCGCAGCTTCGGAACCGGCAGCTTCTGCTGCCCCCAAGGCCGAGGCGCCCAAGAGTGGCCATGGCTGTGCAGCCGGCGGTTGCGGATGTCCTTTGGCGGGGTGATGGCCGGGTGCTGTCCGCCTCGATTCACACTTGATGCGTTGACTTTCAGGGTCATTCCGATAGCCTAGATGGTTCCGGCCCCGTGGGTCGGAGCAGGTTTTTCATCTGTCCGACGTTCTCCGAGGCTACTTGTTTGGCGAACCTCTCGGGCCCAGGCCTGGATTTACCGGTGCCTTCCTTGGAGGATGGTGTGCCTACCATCAATCAGCTGATCCGCTTTGGGCGGAAGACGTTCATCAACAAGACCAAGAGCCCCGCGCTCGACGCCTGCCCGCAGAAGCGTGGCGTGTGCACCCGCGTGTTCACCACCACCCCCAAGAAGCCGAACTCCGCGCTTCGCAAGGTGGCCCGTGTGCGCCTCACCAACGGCATCGAGTGCACGACCTACATCCCGGGCGTGGGCCACAACCTGCAGGAGCACAGCATTGTGCTCATCCGCGGCGGCCGCGTGAAGGATCTGCCGGGCGTGCGCTACCACGTGGTCCGCGGCACCCTCGACGCCACCGGCGTCGCCGGCCGCAACCAGTCCCGTTCCAAATACGGCGCCAAGCGCCCCAAGGCTGGCGCTGCGCCGGCTAAGAAGAAGTAGGGGAGGTAACACATGGCTCGTCGCAATGCACCCGCCAAGCGCGAGATCCTCCCGGATCCCGTCTACAACAGCCTCACCGTTTCCAAGTTCGTGAACATCCTCATGGAGCGCGGCAAGAAGGCCACCGCCGAGCGCAT
>JAYVRY010000040.1:0-2542 GCA_043775845.1 Acidobacteriota bacterium | reverse complement strand
CACGGGGCGGATCCGTCGGCTCTTGAAGGACGGCAGAGCCGCCCCGTGAGTGGCCAGCCACGCCACGCGCGGCTGGGGGCCAGAGGCCCAGGCGGCCTCCATCAGCCGCAATGCAGGTGCCGGTTCACCAGGTCCTTCAGGGAATCGGCGTTGCCGAACATCTTTTCGCTCATGTTGAGGTCATTGAAGGCCTTGAGGTTTTTGATGAGGGAATCGATGAGGCCGCTCGGGAAGACGCCGCCATCCTCGTAGCGGGCGCGCTCGCTGTCGAGGCATTCGGCGGATTCGAAGCAGGAGGCGGGTAGCTGCTTGAGGGAGGCCACCTTCGAGGCATCGGCCTTCACGTAAAGGTGCTCGGCGAGCTTCAGGGAATCGGGATGCTCCAGGCCGTAGCGGGCGGCCACGGCCATGCCGGCCAGCAGCAGGTGGACGTTGGCGCTGCCATCGGGGCTGCGGAGTTCCACCGTCTGGTTGTTTTCGATGGCGCTCATGGTGTCGGCGGGTTCCTGGGGGTTGGCGTGGCGCAGCATCTTGTCGCCCACGCCCAGCCAGCCCAGCGGCACGCGCACCAGCACCGAGCGGTTGCGGTCGCCCCAACAGATGCTGGTGGGGGCCTCCTGGTGGGGCACCAGGCGCAGGAAAGAGGTGGGCACGGTGTTACCGAAGGCCGTGAGGGATTCGGAACTCATCAGGTAGCCCGCGATGACCTTCCGCGCGGTGTCGGTCAGGCCCTGGTTGTCGGCCATGACATTCACACCATCCTTCATGAAGCGCGTGTGGACATGGAGGCCGCTGCCCGCTTGGCCCACGATGATCTTGGGCGCGAAGGTCACCTCGAGGCCGTGCTTGTAGGCCACCTCGCGGACGGCCCACTTGGCCATCACCAGCTGGTCGGCGGCATCCTCGATGGGCGTGGGAAGGAACTCGATCTCGTGCTGCACCATCTCCAGGTCGCCGTGGATGATGTTGCCCACCTCGGCGTGGCCGTACTTGATGTTGCCGCCCATTTCGCTGATGACCTGCATGGCCTCCCGGCGCACCAGGCCCCACTTCGAGAAAGGGTGCGATTCGTGGTAGCCCTTCTGTTCGACGATGGGGTAGATGCGGTCGATTTCGGAAAAGAGGTAGTACTCCAGCTCCCCGAGAGCCTCCATCACCAGGCCCGTACGCTCCTTCAAAGTGCGCTGGGCCTTCTGGAGGATGTATTCCGGGGCGCTCTCCAGGGGATCGCCCTGGTTGTTGAAGAAGGAGCAGATGACATCAATGGTGGGAACTTCCGTGAAGGGATTCACGAAGGCTGTGCGGTAGCGCGGCACCACATAGAGGTCGCTGGATTCCGCCTGCACGAAGGGGAAGAGGCTGGAACCATCCACCCGCTCGCCCATGGAGAGCACCCGGTCCAGGTGGGTCTTGCTGTTGATGACGAAGTTCAGCTTCTTGAGGCGCCCATCCCCCGCCACGTACCGGAAGTTGAGCATCCGGATGTCGTTTTGTTCGATGTAGCGGATGAGGTCCTGCTTGGTGAATTCCCCGGCGGGTTTCCCCAGGGCCTTGACGATCTTGTTGGGATTGAGGGCGATGCTGTTGTTCATCTGAAAACTCCTCGCAACGGCGCGAGTCAGTTTGACAGCGGGGCGGGGCCTTCCGTGGCCAGTCGTGTTATCGATCACAGGGACTGTGGTGGATCCTTCAAGACGGAATGGGAGTCGGCCTCAATCCAGCCGGGCAGCCGGTATCCCCTGAGCCCGCCGATCCTCCAGCAGTTCGCTGAGGATCACCGCCGCCGCCGCCGCATCCAGCATGGCCTTCCGCTTCTCGGGCTTCACGCCCCGCTCCCGGAGCAGGCGCTCGGCTTCGGCGCTGCTGAGGTGCTCATTCACGAAACGCAGGGGCAGGCCGGTGCGGGCGGCCAGATTTTCGCCAAAGGCGCGGGCGGCGGGGGCCGTGGCGCTTTCGGCACCATCCTTGTGGCGGGGCAGGCCCACGGCCAGGGCCTGCACACCTTCTTCCTCGCAGAGCCGCGCCAGCCGAACGAGCGTGCGTTCGTCCTCCTGGGGCCACACCTCGAAGGGCGAGGAGAGGATCTCCAGCTCGTCGGAAAAGGCGAGACCGATCTTCTTCGTGCCATGATCGATGGATAGCCAGCGCATGCCTTCAGCCTAACTTGAACTCTGTGGATCTGGAGACGACATGGAGTGGGATTACATCATTATCGGATCGGGTTTCGGCGGCAGCGTGAGCGCCCTGCGGCTGGTAGAGAAGGGCTACAAGGTGCTGGTGCTGGAAAAGGGGCGGCGCCTGCAGGCCGGCGACTTCCCCAAGACCAACTGGAACATGAAGCGCTTCTTCTGGCTGCCCCAGGTGGGCTTTCGCGGCCTCTTCAAGATGACCTTCCTGGGTCATGTCACCGCCCTGTCCGGCGTGGGCGTGGGCGGCGGCTCCCTGGTCTACGCCAACACCCTGCCCGTGCCCAAGGATCCCTTCTTTTCGGCGGAATCCTGGCGCCACCTGGCGGACTGGAAGGTCGAACTCGCCGGGCACT
>JAYVRY010000039.1:0-2568 GCA_043775845.1 Acidobacteriota bacterium | reverse complement strand
CCCCTCACCCCTGCTGACCTCCAAGAGCTTCCTGAACTGTGCGTGTCCCCAGTGCGGCCAGCCCGCCACGCGCGAAACCGACACCATGGACACCTTCGTGGATTCCTGCTGGTACTGGTACCGCTACCTGGATCCGAAGAACACGAGCCTGCCCTTCGCCAAGGCCGAGAGCGACGCCTGGATGCCCGTGGATCTTTATGTGGGCGGCATCGAGCACGCCACCATGCACCTGATCTATGCCCGCTACTTCTACAAGGTGCTCCGCGACCTGGGCCTGGCCAGCGGCCCCGAACCCTTCCAGAAGCTCATCTGCCAGGGCATGGTGCTGAAGGACGGCTCGAAGATGAGCAAGTCCAAGGGCAATATCGTCGACCCCGATGAGGTCATCTCGCGGTACGGCGCAGACGCGCTCCGGCTCTTCATGATCTTCGCCGCGCCCATTGAGAAGGAAATCGACTGGACGGGCTTTGAGGGCATCGAAGGCGCCAGCCGCTTCCTCAAGCGCATCACCCGAATGGCGGAAGAGCATAAGGTGACCACAGTCCCCTTGCCCGCGAAAGATCAGCTCAGTGCGGAGGAGAAGGCCCTCCTCATCAAGCTGAACCAGACCATCGCCCGGCTTACGGACGACCTGGAGCGCCGCTACCAATTCAACACGGTGGTCTCGGGCCTCATGGAGCTCTCTAATACCCTGGCGGATCTGCCTGCAAATGCCCCCCATCGCGGCGCCGTGATGCAGTGCGCGCTGGAGGCCTTCGTGCGCCTCATGTCGCCGGTAGCGCCCCATGTGGCGGAGCAACTCTGGACTCAGCTCGGCCGGCCCGGTCTCTGCATGCAGGCGGTCTGGCCAGAGGCCGATGCCCAGTACCTGGAAGCCGACGAGGTGCTCGTGGTGGTGCAGGTGAACGGCAAGGTCCGCGGCCGCATCACCCTGCCCGCCCATGCCACCGAAGACCAGCGCCGTGCGGCTGCCCTCGCCTGCCCGGAGGCCCAGCCCCACCTCGCCGGCAAGGAGATCGTGAAGGTGGTCCTGCCTCCCGGCGGCAAGCTGGTGAGCGTGGTGGTCAAGGGGTAGGTCTTGCTCTCCAACAGTGCCCTGCAACAGGTCGAGGTCATGAGCAACCCACACGTGACTGAGGAGGAGTGGGCCAAATTGAGATCCCAAATCCGTGTTTCAAATTCCCAAAAAGCCTTTTAGCCAGTGATGAACAGTGATTACAGTGATGGGGCCGTTCTTACACGCAGCATGGGCTCCACCCAGGGGCACCGTCGCTGTGCCTTCTCAGGAGCGCGGTGGCGGTGCCCCTGAGTGACTTCCGGCCCAGCCGGAAGCCGCCAAAGGCGGGCCCATGCGGAGGCCATCCTCGCCCTGCTTTATCACCGCAATCACCGTTCATCACCGGCAGATTCCGTTCAGGTGATTTCCTCCTCCATCGTTGCTTCCGCTGCCCAGCACAGAAGCTGAAGGTAGACTGATTGCTTCGGAGACCCCATGCCTGCCGCCGCGAAGTCTCTACCGCCCGTCGTCAATTCCGTCCTGGACCTGGTGGGCAACACGCCCCTGCTGCGCTTGACGCGCTTTGCGCCCAGCCTCCAGCTCTTCGCCAAGCTCGAGTATTTGAACCCTGGCGGCAGCGTGAAGGACCGCATCGGCGTGGGCATGATCCGGGCCGCTGAGGCCCTGGGTCAGATCAAGCCCGGCATCAGCACCATCATCGAACCCACCGCGGGCAATACCGGCGTGGGCCTGGCCATCGCGGCGAAGGCCCTGGGCTACCGCTGCATCCTTTGTGTACCGACGAAATACAGCCGCGAAAAGATGATGCTCATGAAGGCACTGGGCGCTGAACTGGTGCTCATTCCCAAGGAACTTGGCATGAAGGGCGCAATCGAGAAGTGCGCCGAACTGGCGGCAAGCATTCCGGATGCCTTCGTTCCCCAGCAGTTCGCCAATCCCAGCAATCCCGACAGCCACTACGCCACCACCGGGCCGGAAATCTGGGCGCAGATGGAGGGCCGGGTGGACGCCGTGGTGCTGGGCGCGGGCAGCGGCGGTACCTTCACGGGCATCGCCCGCTACCTGAAGGAGCAGAACCCGGTCCTCCAGGCCGTGGTGGTACAGCCCGTGGGCTCCGTCTACTGCGGCGCGCCCCTC
The DNA here is from genome assembly GCA_043775845.1 of Acidobacteriota bacterium. Lineage (GTDB taxonomy): Bacteria > Acidobacteriota > Holophagae > Holophagales > Holophagaceae > Geothrix. The sequence goes on along the minus strand of JAYVRY010000039.1, from coordinate 413 downwards.
AAAGAGTGGGTGGTGGAGGGCGTCGGCAACAGCTTCCTCCCCGCCAGCCTGGATCTCTCCCTCGCCGATCGCATCATTGACGTAGCCGACACCGACAGCCTGGCCACGGCCCGGGAGCTCATTGCCACCGAAGGCTGCCTGGTAGGGGCCTCCAGCGGTGCCAACGCCTGGGCCGCCCGTGAGTTCGCCAAAACCCTTCCCGCTGGTGCCCGCATCGTGACACTCTTCCCCGATGGCGCCGAACGCTACATGTCCAAGCAGCCCGTGGCGGATTTGGATCTGTGAAGGAAAGAAGGAAAGCCACGGATGAACACGCCGTAAGATCCCAGACAACGCCTGCGTTGGCGGGGGGATGAACTCAGAAAATAAACAAAGTTCGTTTGAGGGTGATACCCAGCTTGCATCCGTGTTTA
>JAYVRY010000038.1:0-2568 GCA_043775845.1 Acidobacteriota bacterium | reverse complement strand
ATGGTGGCCTGCCATTGGTCCAGCCGTTCAGGAGCCCTGTCAGCCCCTGGCCCCCGAACCTGGGCTTGAAAAGTCCCCCGGGCGCCCTTCAATTCGGTGACACGCAAGGCGTTTCCCACGGCCTCCAGATCGAGGTTGGTGCCCCGCAGGGTCGCCTGGATGGGGGCTCGATGCGACCAGGTGCCTTGGGCTTCGAGGTCACCCTGGGGTGAGCTCCACTGCAGCTTGTCGAGTCGGGCCTGGTCCCGTCCCCCGCTCGCTTTCAGTTCCAGCGACCCCGGCTGGAAGGCGGCCTGTCCCGGGCGCAGGTCCTGGCCTTCAGCCTGAAAGGTCCACTTGGGTTGGGCCAGGGAGCCTTGCAGCGTTCCAGAGAGATCCAGGTCTCCCGCCAGGGGCGTCTGGTGAACACCACCCCAGTGGGCGGCCTGGGCCAGATCCAGCAGACCCGTGAAGCTCGCCTCCACGCGTTCTTGGGCCCCGGCTGAAGCAGGCAGGAAGCGGCCTTTGAGGCGGGCCTGACTGTCATTGAGGCGCAGGTAGGCTTCGTGGAGGATGAGGGAGGATTCCGCAGCCTCCCCATTGAGGTCCAGACGACCCTTCTCCCAGCCGTGGGGCCCCTTCACCGACAGCTGGGCGCCGGTCAGGTCCACCCGGACACGGTTGGGGGCAAGCCCCCTGGCCTTCACATCGAATTTGTAACGGAGGGCCGGCACGCCTCGCAAGGGAACCGGCACCTCGACTTCGCCGCCGACAAGGCTGAGGTAATCCAGTTGCACCTGGGGCAGGGGGCCCTGGCGTTCAGGGCGCGGCTTGAGTTTGATCGAGGCGAGGCCCGCTTCGGTCAGTCGTGCGTGGGGCTGTTCCAGGCGGATGGAGTAGATGTGGCGGGTCTGCCTCAGGAGGGACCATAAGTCGACATGGAGTTCGGCGCGATTGAGCGTGACCAGATCACCGCCCCAGCGAACGTCATAGAGCACCACCGAGCCCATGGTGGGATGGAGTTCGATGCGCCCCACCTCCAGGTGCAGCCCTGTCTCATCCTGCACCAGGGCATCGAGGCGGCTCAGGGTCCAGCGAAGCACGGCGGGACGGGAAGCCACCCAGGGCGTCACCGTGTACACCGTGGCTCCGGCCACCAGGGCGTAGGACACGCGACGAACCCACCGCCGACTCCAGAGGCGACGTACCGCTTCCTTCGTCGGGTGCCACATGGTCAGTTTTTCTCGCCGCAGTTCGGGCAGACCATGGCCATACGGGGCAGCTGCCGGTAGCAGAAGCGGCAGAGTCGGGATTGCGTGGCGGCCCGAAGGGTGGGATGGGGCCCAGAAATGTTGGTGGCCAACACGGCTGTTCCCAGGGGACGGGTTTCCCGGGCCACGCTCTCCTTCAAGCGACGGAGGGCCTCCAGCAGGGCCTGGGCCGACAGAAAGCGCTCGCCCAGGTTCACGGCCAGGGCCTTCATGACCACTTCCGAGAAGGCCTTGGGCACGATGGGATTGCGCAGGTGAGGCGCCACGATTTGCTGGCTGGTGAAGGCCTGGGCGATCTTCAGGGGATCGGCGTCATAGAACGGCACGGTGCCCGTGAGCATCTCGTAGAGCGTGATGCCGAGCGACCATAGATCGGATTGGAACACGGCCCGGCCTCGGAAGTGCTCAGGCGCCATGTAGGGTGGGGAGCCGATGCGCGTGGGCGCGTAGGGTACGTGTTGCATCTCCAGCACGCGGGAGGTGCCGAAATCCGTGACCTTGGCCACGCCCTCGCGGGTCAACAGGATGTTGGCCGGACGGAGATCGCGGTGGAGGATCTGGTGGCCGTGGGCAAAGGCGATGGCGCTGCAGACATCCAGGGCGATCTCCAGCGCCCGGGTGGGCGGAATGGAGCGTTCTCGCCGGATGAAGCGGTCAAGGCCTTCGCCTTCGATGTACTCGAGCACCATGAAGAAAATGCCATTCTTCCGCTCGACGGTGATGAGCTCGACGATGTTGGGATGCTTCAGACCCGCCATGATGCGCGGTTCCTTCAGCAGGTCCACGATCTCATCCTGCTGCTGGTGGGGGACCTTCAAGGCCACCTTGCGGTTCACCCAGGTGTCCATGGCCAGGTACACGGCCCCGAAACCGCCTGAACCCAGGCGGTCCAGGATCTGGTATTTGCCCAGGGTCTGGTCCTTGGAAAGCACTCGAATCCGCTCCGTTACGATGGTCCAAGAATGACCTAAAAAAGCCCCGCTGGGGCGGGGCTTTTTAGCTGGCTGGATCGGGAATCAGCCCAGGAACGCCTTCAACGTCTTGGAATAGCGAGGATGCCTGATCTTTCTCAGCGCCTTCGACTCGATCTGCCGGATGCGCTCGCGGGTGACGGCGAACTCGCTGCCCACTTCCTCCAGGGTGTGTTCCGAGCCGTCATCGCCCACGCCGAAGCGCATGCGGAGGACGCGCTCTTCGCGCTCGCTGAGGGTGTTGAGGACATTGCGGACGGTCTCCTTGAGGCGCTGCTGCACGACCTGCTCCACGGGGGAGACCACGGTCTTGTCCTCGATGAAATCGATTAATGACTAACCGCTTT